>CAIXPV010000091.1 GCA_903921405.1 uncultured Actinomycetes bacterium | reverse complement strand
ACCTCTTGATTTCGATCTGAACCAAAGCGAACTTCTAAGACCTCTTTAGTGGAGTAATCCTTAATCAGCGAGGCCGGACTTCCTTCGGCCATGATGTTGCCTCTGTCCATAACAATCAGGCGATCACACAACTGCTCTGCTTCATCCATGAAATGCGTAGTAATTACCAGAGTTACGCCTTGTTCTTTCAATCTAAATAAACGGTCCCACAAAATATGACGGGCTTGCGGATCTAGGCCTGTTGTAGGTTCATCCAACATTAAGATTTCAGGCTCACTGACAAGGGCTCTAGCGATAGTTAAACGGCGTTTCATTCCACCACTCAAGGATTCAACTTTGGCATCGCGTTTTTCCTCCAGCTGCGCAAAACTCAGTAACTCCTCGATTTTGCCTTTAACAAACTTTCTAGGCAGACCAAAGTAACGGCCGTAGATATAAAGATTTTCGGTAACGCTTAGCTGCATATCTAAGTTGTCCTGTTGGGGGACTACGCCTAAGTGCGCACGGATCTGAGGGCCGTTCTTTTCTGGGTCCTTACCTAGAATCGTTAAATCACCGGCATTGCGCTGGGATGTAGCCCCAACCATCCGCATAACCGTTGATTTTCCAGCGCCATTTGGGCCTAGCAGGCCAAAGGATTCACCTTTTGTGACATCAAAATCGATGCCATTAACGGCGGTGAAGTCGCCGAATTTTTTGGTTAAACCACGGGCCGAAATAAGGGATTCAGACATGTTTGTATCTTACCTGAGTATAGTTTCCACACGTGCGCTTCATAAATAATCCAACTCATGATCTAACTTACGATGACGTCTTCATGGTGCCTAGTGCATCTGAACTCTCCAGCCGAATGGATGTTAATTTAGCATCTAGCGATGGCTCTGGAACAACAATCCCATTAGTAGTTGCAAATATGACAGCTGTATCAGGACGGCGAATGGCCGAGACTATTGCACGTCGTGGGGGCATCTCTGTTATTCCTCAAGACATCCCATTGGCTGTCGTTGACAGTGTTATTAAATGGGTGAAATCACGGCATACATTCTTTGATACACCATTAACACTTAATTCTCATCAAACAGTCGCCGATGCAGTGAGCTTGTTGCATAAACGCGCACATGGTGCGATTGTCGTTGTAGATGGAGGGAAACCTCTCGGAATCGTTACAGAAGAGGATTGCAAAGGTGTAGATCGTTTTACTCAACTGCACCAAGTCATGAGCAAAGACTTAGTAACAATGGCAGATGATTTAGATGCGCGTGCAGCATTTGAATTCCTAAATTCGCATCGCCATAAGTTAGCCCCAGTTGTTTCAGCAAACGGTGATTTAGTCGGAATCATGACGCGCATTGGTGCGTTGCGAGGCACTCTGTATACCCCCGCTATTGATAAAAATGCCAGACTCCGAATCGCTGCAGCGGTTGGAATAAATGGAGATGTCGCTGCCAAGGCTGCTGCACTTATTGAATCAGGCGCCGATGTATTGGTAGTAGACACCGCCCATGGCCATCAAAAAAAGATGATGGAAGCGCTCAAAGCCATCTCTGCACTGGGGTTCTCGGTTCCAATTGTTGCGGGCAATGTTGTAACTGCCGATGGAGTGAGAGATTTAGTAGAAGCCGGTGCAACCATCATTAAGGTAGGCGTGGGTCCAGGGGCTATGTGCACAACGCGCATGCAGACAGGCGTTGGCAGACCCCAGTTTTCAGCTGTTCTTGAGTGTGCAACTGAGGCCAAGAAGTTAGGTGCCCACGTATGGGCCGATGGCGGCGTTCGCCACCCTCGCGATGTCGCACTGGCATTGGCCGCTGGAGCATCCCAAGTCATGATCGGATCGTGGTTTGCAGGCACATATGAATCACCTGGCGATCTACAGAGTGATGTCAACGGCAAGCTATTTAAAGAGTCCTTCGGAATGGCATCTGCCCGTGCGGTTGCAGCACGTACAACAGGTGAAGATGCCTTTGATCGCGCTCGCAAAGCGTTATTTGAAGAAGGTATCTCAACATCGCGCATGTATTTGAATCCACAACGCCCGGGTGTTGAGGATTTACTCGATGAAATTATCGCTGGATTGCGCTCATCGTGCACATATGCAGGCGCTCGCACTTTAGAAGAGTTCGCAGAACGCGCCGTTATTGGAATTCAATCATCGGCAGGTTACGCCGAAGGTCGCCCACTGCATTCCTCATGGGGTAGCTAGTCGGTCACAATGATCTTTCCAGCAACCTCTTTGACTTGATATTTCTTTAATGGCGAATTTGCTGGCCCGCTTTCGGCAGCGCCACTAACTGAATTAAATGTAGAGATATGACAAGGACAAACAAGTACTTTCTTCTCCAAAATTACGGCGCAACCTTCATGCGTACAGACGGTATCAAGAGCAATTAATCCCGCACTTGTTCTGGTTATCGCGTAACTTTTCAACTTACCGTAAGCATCACGTCCATCAAAAAGCACAGTGTCCCCAACTTTGATATCACTTGAGTAACCAAGTTCTATCTCAATGGGGCTAATGATCGGCTTGGGTTTTAACGATGGGCTAGGAGTTGCAGATGCAATTGCTATCGCCGATGGGGTCGGCGCAATCTTTACACCTTTGTTCCACACCAGCACCACCTTCTTGCCTGAGCCGCTTTTAATACACGTGTATTTCTTGCCATGGAAAATCGTAGTCTGACCAACAAACCGACATTTAGTGGTTGGCCCTACTGCGCCGAAAGCATTATCTGCAGTTAAGACAATAAAACCGATGATAGATGTGAGCACCCGGCGTCTAGATAGAAATGACATGAATAGACTCTAATAGCAGTTAGTTAATGCAAAGTGAATAAACTATTGAATAGTGTGAATTGTTTGGTTTTCTGTAAATTCTAGGAAATCTGCACGCTTACCTACCGCTAAATCACCAACATCATCCAGTCCAACTTTACGTGCAGGAAGCGTCGATGAGGCATAGCTCGCTTGAGCAACTGAAAACCCAAAATTATTTATTAGATTCAAAAATGCACGATCCATCGTTAAAGTACTTCCAGCTAAAGAGTTATTAGATACAAGACGTGCAACACCATTCTCAACACGTACATCTAGCTTGCCAATTGTGTAATCGCCATCGCCGGCACCTGCGCCTGACATTGCATCAGTTACGGCCATAATGCGATGCGGAGCAGCACTAAGAATTCTCTGAACATCTTCGGCGCCTATATGTACGCCATCAAGAATTAATTCAAGAGCCATTGTTGAATCACTCAGCGAAACTGAAGAGATATTTTCTCCTGTATTAAGCTTGGGCATTCCATTATTAAAGTGAGTAATGATTGTGGCGCCAGCTTTAATGGCAGCGCGCACAGTGTGATCATCTGCTCCAGTGTGTCCAAGTGCAACTGTTACACCTTGCTTAACTAAGAATTCAATTGCAGCGATTGCACCTTCTAGCTCCGGGGCCAGCGTGACCATTCGAATTGTGTTGCCTGAAGCAGAAATCAGATTCTCTAATTCGGCAATAGTTGGTGTACGAAGAAGTGACGGGTCGTGTGCACCGCAATGGGAGTGCGCAAGATAAGGACCCTCTAAGTGAATGCCCTTGATTGCGCTGTGGTTAATAAATGGGACAAGCGCTCTAATTTGTGTGGTCAACGCTTCGATGGGCTCTGAAACCAAGCTGGCTAGCATTGATGTTGTGCCATGCGCGCTGTGTGTATTGATTACCGTTGAGATCTGCTCAGGTGTTAGTGCCGAAAAGTAATAGCCGCCACCCCCGTGAGTATGAATATCAACAAAGCCCGGCAAGAGAATTCCGGCAATAGTGGGCGAAACAGCACTATCAATTTCAATTGAGGTGATTACCCCGTCATGCGATTCGATAGCTACATTGGACGCTAGCTTTCCAGCAATCAAGGCCTGCGCAGCAACTAGGTTCACGGCTTGAGTCTAATTCACACGGGCATTTGGGTAGGCTAAGCCACATGTCGAAGCCAACAATCATCCTGGCAACCAGCAATGGCGTTGGAATGGGCCATCTAGCAAGAGCCAGCGCAATTGCATTAGCGCTAAAAGATGTAGCTAATCCAATAATTGTTTCAATGGCAGGTGGTATCGCAGAAGTACCGTCCTTTATGGGCATTAGATGCGAATATATTCCAGGACGCGATCGTCTTTGGATGACGAGACGAAAGTGGGATAGCTATCTTCGTGATCGTCTTTTAGCTCTTATCGAAGAGACCGATGCAAAGGTTCTTTCCTTTGATGGTGTGGTTCCATACCCTGGTGTAATCGCGGCAAGAAATTCAAACCCTGAACTAAAACTAGTGTGGGTACGTCGCGGATTGTGGCAAAAAAAGCCACAACGTTTTGTTTTAGGCTTACAAGCTGCCATGATGGACAAGATCGTTGAACCTGGCGATATTGCGCGAGACTATGATTTTGGTCCAACAGCAAAGCGCAAAGATGCAACGCTCACATCTCCAGTATCTCTATTTCGGAAAGAGACCGCATTTTCTCGGGACGAAGCTCGCACGATTTTAGGTTTGGATTTAAATAGACCGGTGGCTCTTGTGCAGCTTGGAACTGGCGATAGCGATGTGAACCATAAGATGACTGCAGCTCTTGAAGGTTTAATCGGATGGAAAGATCTTCAAGTCGTTCTAACTAAGGCGCCTATTGATATT
>CAIXPV010000090.1 GCA_903921405.1 uncultured Actinomycetes bacterium | reverse complement strand
CCTTCGCCGCCCTCAAAGACAATAAAAATTCCCTTAGTTGGTGCACCCGTGATACTGCCTAGCTCGCCCTTAATCGCATTAGCAATATCTGACCACAAAGAAACATTTGGGCGATCTTTCATCTGCTGATATGAAATTGCGCCAATGAACGTTGCAATCAAACCGGCGATCAAAATCGTTACGGATGCACCGTTATAGCTGACCTGTGTATTTTGAAATTTAAACGTGTGTTGGCCGACGGCGGCGGCGATCAATGGCGCAATCGCAAGCACGCCAACTAAAACCACGCGAATCAAACTTTGAACGAAGGCAAATGTACGTCCGCGAACTTCATCGGCAACTTCCATGCCCAGCATGGTGAAGCCGGTAACCCAGCTGATTCCGCTAAATGCACCAAGGACTACAACGATAAAGACGGCCAATACTAAGTTGGGGATAGCAGCTAATAGAACTAGAAAGAAGCCTGCGATAGTTAATGATGCGCCAAATAAGCGTCGGCGTGAAAACTGAGCGAAAAACTTAGGCCCAAAGGCGATTCCTGCAGCCAGCCCACTAAATACCGAACCAAACAAAACACCGTAAGCGGCTTCACCGCCACCTAAGTCACCCACGAATGTACGTGCCAAACCAATAACTGCGCCAGCGGCAACGAATGCGCCAACCATTCCCACAACAAGGCCGCGAATAATCTTTGATCCACTTACGGCTTTCCATCCTTCAATAAGTGATTTAACAATGCTTGTATCGGCAGATTTCTTTGCCGCTGCGCCCTTTGGAATCTCATGCAAGTTAAAGATTGTAAATGCGGCAAAGGCAAAGCTAGCCGCGTTTACATACAGAGCAACATCAACGGCCGTTGCGCTAAAGCCTGGAATAACTGCAACGAAGGCGCTGGTGAAAAGAGAAAGAAACGTAAAGAGCAAAGCGGCAATTGGTGCAGTTCCATATGCAGCCAGCAACGAGACTTGATTAGCTGACTCTAATTTTTCGCGTGGAACAAGATTTGGCACTGACGCTTCTTTAGCTGGTGACCAAAACAGAGTTACGCACTCGACCAAAATTGTTGCCGTGTAAAGCCAGAAATAATTATGTGCAATTGGGATTGAAATATATAAACCAGTTCGCACTATGTCGCAACTGACCATTAACTTGCGTCTATCAAAGCGATCGGCAATTACTCCAGCAATCGGTCCTAAGAAAACCGCTGGCAATAAACGTGCGATGAAAACTCCAGCTATTGCGTAGTTAGCTGTTGAATAGTTGCCACCAGAAAGCTGTTGAGCCAGGGCAGTAGTTGCCAATAAACCTAACCAGTCACCCAATGAAGAAAAGACCATGGAGTTCCATAGTTTTCTAAAGGGGCGAATCGCCAGAACTCCACGAGTCTCATCCTGCGCCGGGGCAGCAGGGGTTGGCAGCGTTCTAGACATGGCGTGAGTCTATCGGGGCACTTGCAACCACCCAAGGGAGGCTTTTGAGCGCAATAGTGAAGGGAATATTAGGTGTAGCACATTTACTTGATTGTGCTATTGTTGCTACATGGCAACCGCAACGAAAAAAGCAAAGACCGCCCCCGCTAAAAAAGAAGTTGAAGCAACTATTCATACCCAGAGTGTTGGAGTCCGCGAACTACGACAATCAGCTTCAAAGATTCTCGATAGGGTGAAAGATGGAACGGTGATTGAAATTACCGAACACGGGGTACCTGTTGCTCGATTAGTGCCAATTACTAAATCACTATACGAAGAATATATTGCGGCTGGATTAATCATTCCTGCAGAAAATCCTGATTGGCGCTTCGAGATGCCAACTATTAAATTAAAAGGTAAGAAGACTTCCACGGAAGTTCTTATGGAGATGCGCGCAGAGGAACGATATTGAGTTGGTATCTTGATAGTTCTGCAATCTTAAAGCTAATTCTTAGTGAAACAGAATCCAAGGCACTGATTAATTTTCTGTCTGAAGAGACGATGACTTCAACTATCTCTAGAGTTGAAGTGGTCCGCACACTCAATCGCATGTATCCACTTTCCGTCACAAAAGGTAAAGAAATTCTCTCTAAGTTTCTATTGACGCCTATGAACCCAGCAATCCTAAGTTCTGCGGAGAACTTTCCTGAATCTATTACGCTTAGATCACTTGATGCTATTCAGATTGCAACAGTGATCTTTTTAGATAAATCTATTGAGGGCGTTGTAACTTACGACAAGCAAATG
>CAIXPV010000089.1 GCA_903921405.1 uncultured Actinomycetes bacterium | reverse complement strand
AAGTTGTGGACCAAGTGCATCACGCACTAATCCTTCACTGGGGATTCCGGTCAGTTGAATTTCATCACCAAGTAAGACAAGTGCAACTTTCGGTTTTCTGACAACCTGCACGTTGTCTAAGCCAGCAGCTGCAAGTAAGCCGATCATTGCCGGACTCAGAACCGTTCCAGCGCTGATAAGTATGTCTCCCGTCATGCACTCATGTGCTGCTGGGCGAATATCTTGATCTGCGACTACTGCTCCTTCAAGAACTTGTCCATTAACTTGCGCTAACTCCCAACGAATAACTCCCAATGTATTAACTGGAATCACTGCGCCAGTTGCAATACCCACCGCAGTTCCTGACTGCAGCGCATCCTTCATAGGCAGTCCAGCTTTTACTTCACCAACAATTTTCCATGGGCCTTGTCCACAGACCGCATAGCCATCCATGGCAGAGGTTGCATACGTTGGTAAATCACACAATGCGCTTGCATCAACTGCAAGTGTGCGACCAAGGCTTTCACTAAGGCTAATGTTTTCAAAGGGAAGGGCTTTAAATGCTGTTGCTGCTATTGAGCGAGCATCATCCCAACTGCCTTCAACTAGTGCGCTCATAGGTGAGGATTATCCTTTAATGTGGCTGCGAAAGCGATGGCCGTATCGAGATCGGCTGGAGTATCGATATCCATCAGCGCGCCTTCGACTTCGGTGCTCATAACAACTTCTGCAATACTTAAAAGCGACGTTAACTCTCGCATTGATTTTCCTTCGATACTTCCCATGATGTGCAAAGCGTTTTCTACTGCCTCAACGCGGTAAACAGCTGCAAGCGGTTGGATAAAGCCACTGGCATCGACATACATAACGGCATCATCGTGGGACTTCATGGAGTTCAAGAGATTAATTACTCGCGTAACGGCAAAGGGCATATCCGTGGCGATCAAGCCAACGATTTCACTGGTGCAGATTTCTAACCCCGCCATAAAACCAGCAACTGGTCCACCACCTAATGGTTGTTCTTGAACACATTGATAACTGCGACCTGCAATTCTTGGATCTGGGCCAACGATTATTACGTCAATCTCATCTGGAATCGATGTGAGGATTCGTTCAATCAAAGTGTGCCCGTCGATGAGAGCGGCGGCTTTATCGCTGCCAAATCGAGTACTAGTACCGCCAGTTAACACGATGAAGCTCGTGCTTTTTAAATCCATTTCGCTAGGATACCGACTATGGCATACGTGCGTGGTCCAGCTAATGCGCTAGGTTGGCGCGAGATTATTGAAGGCCCCGATGAAGTTCACATAGGGCACGCCTTTCCAACTACAAGTACGCCTTTGCTGCTGATGCATCACTTATCCGACCTACACGTATGCGATGCCCAATCCCCCACGCGACCTGAGTATTTAGATCGCTGGGCAGATCCCGATAGCCCCATTCGTGAAAAAGTTGGAACCATAGGCACCTATCGGCCCCATTCAATGCTCTCTCCTCATGTAGTTGAAGCTATGGTGCAGGCATTAAATAAAATTACAGTTGGACCACTTTCGGGTCATGCAATAGATGGCGCAATTATTACTGGAGACACAACTGATAACGCTCAGGTCAATGAAGTTAACTGGTATTTAGCGCTATTAGATGGGCAGGAGTTTCGACCTGACTCAGGTGATGTGACGCGCTATGAAGGTGTTATCGATGATGGCGCCGAACATTACGACACTCGCTATTGGCACCCCCATGGAACTCCTGCAGGACAAGAAGATGATGATGCGCGAGCCACGTATGGATTCCCGATAGTTCCAAAACTTCTAGACTCTTGCAGAACTCCATTTAAAGCTACTGGACTTAGATTTCCTTGGTATGCGGTGCATGGTAATCACGATGCGCTGTTGCAAGGAACAGTTGCACCTGAGCCAACAATAAATGGTGTGATGATCGCTGGAAAAAGATATACCGGCCTGCCATCAAATGTATCTCTCGCAGAAGTTTTATCCAGTTTCCAAGAAATAGGTCCGGCAGGATACCCAGAAGCATTTGATGCACCATACGTAGAAGTCAGCGCAGACATTGAACGGCGTGCTGTAGAGCGTGGTGAATATGCCCAGATGCATCTGGCATCCCCCGGCCTTCCTGCGGGACATGGGTTTAACCAATCACATGTAGATAACAAACACATGTACTACTCCACAAACGTTGGCGCAGTGAAACTAATAGTGATTGATAGCGTTAATCAATTCGGTGGCTGGCAAGGTTCCCTCGATACCGAACAGTTTGAGTGGCTAGAAAATGAAGTTGCTGATGCCGATCGACCAGTTGTTCTGGCATCCCATCATCCATTGAGCAAAATGTTTAATAGTTATGGGCCAATTGGACGTCGTATCTGCGTTGAAGAAATTCAAGAGATGCTTCTGAAATATCCTCAGGTTATTGCATGGTTTGCAGGTCATGAGCATCGCCATCACATCAATTGGATCGGTCCGCAAGAAGAAGTCCAAGGTTTCTGGCAAATCGAAACTGCATCACATGCTGATTGGCCACAGCAATCTCGAACAATTGAAATCGTAAGAGATGCTTCGGGAGATATTTACTGTGGCTTAAGCGTCATTGATCACGCTGGTGGTGCCACCTACAAAGATGCAACAGATCCAATTGATATTGCAGCGTTATCACGTGCGGTCAGTGCCAATGTTTGGCAAAAACGAGCAGAGCTTGGGGCTACCCACGATGTTATGTGGCTGAGCGGGCGTCCTGAAGATAGAAACGTAGTCTTGCGAATTCTGAAGCGTTAAATTGCCGTGATTTCGCCCTATAGAATTGCCTCATGAGCGAATACCAGATCATGCGTTGGCGTGAAATCCCATCCATGGTCATCGCTCGTGAGTCTGAAACAACAATCAAAGTCATGCTTGCTTCGCGTTTTCAAGAGGCTATCGATGAGGCAGCTATGCGCCTAGGTGATATCGACGCCGATGCATATACGGCCGGCTGGAATAGAGATCCGTGGGTGCAGGCAACTGAGTCTGCAGACCTGCTTGCGGCGCGAATTGCAACCGAGCTAGAAACTGAACTCAGTGAAGAAAAATTAGAAGAGCTCATTAAAACCTTAGGAGAAAAATAATGTCTGCAATCTATGAAGCCCTTGATAAAGCAACTCTTGCATCTGATGGCGCAATGGGCACAATGTTGCAAGATCGCGGCTTAACCGATGGCGGTGCTCCTGAGTTGTGGAACGTTGAAAAGCCAGAAGAGATTGAGGCAGTGCTGGAGGCTTATGCCGCTGCAGGTGCTCGATTTATTACAACAAATACTTTCGGTGGAACCCATGGCCGACTAGCGATGCATGGCTTAGAAGATAGAATTTTTGAACTCAATAAAGCTGGTGCCGAAATTGCAAGGCGCGTTGCAGATCGCCACCCTGGCTGTTTTGTTATGGGAGATATCGGCCCATCTGGTGATTTGATGGAGCCAATGGGAACTATGACACTGGAAAGTGGTCAAGCTTTATTTGCTGAGCAGATTAAGGGTCTTGTTGCCGGCGGAGTTGATGCGATATTAATTGAAACTATGTCAGATTTAGGTGAAGTCGAAGCTGCAGTTAAAGCTGCACAAGAAGTTGCACCAGGTCTACCAATAATTGCAACTATGAGTTTTGATACTAATTTGCGCACGATGATGGGCGTTAAGCCAGGTATGGCAGTTACGCACTTGGCGCAACTGGGAGTTCGAATTATCGGCGCTAACTGCGGTCGAGGAACCGATGAAATGGCTGTGATCGCACAAGAAATGGTTAATGCTCGACCAGAAGGTATTTACATTATTACCCAATCAAATGCTGGTCTACCAAAACTTCAAGGTGATGAATTTATTTATGATGGAACTCCTGCAGAGATGGCAAAGTATGCAGCCGCTATGAAGGCAATGGGGGTCAATATTGTTGGCTCATGCTGTGGATCTTCACCTGCTCACACTGCAGCCATTGCTGGTGCGATTGCCTAAATGAAGAGCAAAATACTTCTGATTGGTATCGATGGGCTAAATCTTCATACCGCGTTAGAAGTCTCCCCTACTCTTGTAAAGGCTAAGGCCGAAGGTTTCTTTACGACTATCACTATTGATCCACCAACGTGGTCTGGCCCAAGCTGGTCAACAATTCTTACAGGAACAACAATTGATCGCCATGGTGTTGGTGACAACTCCTTTACTGGTCATCAGTTATTGCATAATCCTGATTTATTGAGTCGTGCTTTTTATCAGGACCAGAGCACGACAACATTTGCTGCAGCCGGGTGGCCGCCACTTGTCGATCCTGCAGGGCATGGCCCAGTGATACATGAGCGTCGTGAACAAGCAAAGGGATTACGGCACCGCGTATTGGTTCGAGATGGTGAAACATATGGATACACCGTTGTAGATGCCGAAATTGCTGCAGCAGCTCTTTATGCAGTGAAGAACCATGCTCCTGATGTGTCATTCGTTTACTTTTGCGGAGTCGATGAAGCAGGCCATGCACGTGGCGCTGTGGGCGAAGAATACAAAGGCGCAATTGCGCGAATCGATACTTACGTGCAGAATCTGCTTGCGGCGGTACAAGCCCGAGCTTCATCCGAAGAACCATGGTTAGTAGTTATTACTACCGACCACGGCCACATCGATGAAGGCGGACATGGCGGAGATACCCCACAGGAACGTGCTTCATTTGTGATTGCACAAGGATTTGGCCGACCAAATCCTTCGTGGGCAGCTGATCTTCAAGCACACGACTTAACTCCGTTGTTACTAGCAGAAAGGGCTTAGCGAAGATGAACTTTAATAAAGTTATTCTTTACTACGGCTTTGCGCCGATTTCAGATCCAGAAGCCGTTAAATTGTGGCAAAAGACATTATGTGAATCCCTCAACATTAAAGGTCGCATTCTTATCTCACCCCATGGCATCAACGGCACACTCGGCGGTCATATGGATGATGTTAAAAAGTACATCAAAAACACTCGCCAATACCCAGGGTTTAAGAAGATTGATTTTAAATGGTCTGAAGGCACCGGCAACGATTTTCCAAAGTTAAAGATTAAAGTGAAATCTGAACTAGTTGCATTTGGTAATCCAGGTGAGATTCAAGTCGATGTCAACGGAGTGATTGGTGGCGGAGTTCACCTGCGCCCAGAGGAAGTTAACAAACTGGTTGAAGAACGTGGCGATGAGGTCTTTTTCTTTGATGGTAGAAATGCATTTGAGGCAAAGATTGGTAAGTTTAAAAACGCCGTAGTGCCTGACATAACAACGTCGCATGACTTTGTTAAGGAGATTGAAAGCGGCAAGTATGACCACATGAAAGATAAGCCAGTTGTCACATACTGCACAGGAGGAATCCGCTGTGAAATCCTCTCGGTCGTTATGAAAAACCGAGGCTTCAAAGAGGTTTATCAAGTCAAAGGTGGCATCGTGCGTTATGGAAATGCCTTTGGGGACGATGGTCTTTGGGAAGGCTCGCTTTATACATTCGATGATCGCTTAACAATAGATTTCAGTGATCACACCAAGTTGATTGGTGAATGCGCGCACTGTAATGCTCCTACAAAAGAGTTTAGAAACTGCCAAAAAGCTGAGTGTCATCAATTGGTTCTGCTGTGCGATGCCTGCTATGACTCACACTTAGACCGTCCCTGCAAGCACGATCGTGAAATTAAACGCAACCGCGAGCTGATTGGTTAGTTCTTAATTTCTCCAGAACCTCTTGCAGTAAACATTGTTGGAATCTCATGGAACTCAGCTTTAGTTTTTTTACCATGCATACGCGCAAATAGAAGGCGCGAAGCAATGTTTGCCATAGTTGAAATATCCTGAGTTACTAGAGAAATACCTGGGTCAAGCAAGTCAGCAAATGGCAATTCGTCAAAACCTACAAGCGCAATCTTCTTTTCTAAACCATGGCTCTTTAGCGCTCTAATTGCCGTGATGGTTACAAAGTTCTGACTAGCAAAAATTGCAGTTGGAGTATTTTTTGAATTGAAAATTGCTTTAATAAAGTGATCAACATCGTCAAATCCCTCTCTCCCATGATGTACAAGTGATAAATCCAATTTTAACTTTGCTTTATGAAGTGCGGATTTATATCCCAAAAAACGCTCGGAGGCGGTAAAAATTTTCTGATCATCGCCAAGGTAGGCAATACGAGTATGCCCATGATTAATTAGATG
Organism: uncultured Actinomycetes bacterium; assembly: GCA_903921405.1. Lineage (GTDB taxonomy): Bacteria > Actinomycetota > Actinomycetes > Nanopelagicales > Nanopelagicaceae > Planktophila. The sequence goes on along the minus strand of CAIXPV010000089.1, from coordinate 8,853 downwards.
TCGGGTTGCTTGTTCTGCGCTCAACCTATTCGTTACAACAACCGTATCTGCGATAAAATTGTTAGGTGGGCGATCGATAAAAACAATTGGCATACCTGCAGAACGTTCCTTCTGTAAATATGCATGATCACTACTCGTTGGCACGATTATTAGGCCATCTACACGCCTAGTGATGAGTGTGGAAATTAATTCCCGTTCACGATCAGGCTGCTCATCCAAACTACCTGCTAAAACGTCAAGACCCTCTTCACGTGCAAGATTTTCGATGGCTCTATGAAGCGCAGATGAAAATGGGTTGGCTATGTCTTTAAGAAGCAAGCCGATTGTGTTGGTTCGCCCATCCACTCGGCGTAAATTCCCAGCAGTGACATTTGGACGATAATTGAGCTGCTTAATAGCTTTATTAACCTTTTGAACCAGCACAGGATCTACTGTTGTTACGCCATTTAGTACGCGCGAAACAGTTTTGATGCTAGTTCCAGAAACCGCCGCAACCTCACGAATAGTGGGGCGTACGTGATTGTTATCGCTCTTCATATGGTTTTACTGTAGTTGATTGAGCCCTGTAATTGTTCCAAGCAGTCTCTCGGCGTCGAATTCATTAGTGGGAGCATTTGCAACAATTTTTCCAAGGCGAAGCACCACGATTCGATCGGTCACAGCCAAAACGTGTGGAAGTGTATGTGAGATAAATATGACTCCAAGGCCTTTGGCTCGCGCCGCTTTCATAACTTCAAGGACTTCCCCGGCTTGACGTGCGCCTAAATGATTTGTTGGCTCATCCAAAATAATTACTTTAGATGCCCATGACACCGCACGTCCGATGGCTACTGCCTGACGTTGTCCGCCAGAGAGCTGCGCAATTGAACGATTAGATGCCGGAACAGCGATTCCTACTCTTTCTAAATCTTCATGTGCCTCTTTATTCATCGCCTTATTATCAAGGAATCCAAACTTTCCTAAGAGGCCAGGTAAATACTTTTCACGACCAAGAAAAACATTTGCGCTGACCGTTAAATGCGGCGCTAAGCCTGAATCTTGATACAAGGTTTCCACACCGGCTTCAATAGCATCACGAGGCGAATTCCAGGAAACTTCCTTACCTTCCAGGATTATTTGTCCTGACGTTGGCTTATGTGCACCTGAGAGGACTTTTACTAAGGTTGATTTGCCTGCACCATTGTCGCCGACTAATCCCACAATTTCACCCGCATTGATTTGAAAATCTGCCCCGTCCAATGCAATTACCGAACCATATTTTTTACTGATATTTCTGACCTCATACAGTGGTGATGTCATCGTGATCCCCCTCGAGTGCCAGACTTAAAACCCTGCAATAACACAGCGGCAGCAATTAGAACAGCGACCACTACTTGTTTCCAATCGGGGGCCACACCAATAATAATAAGACCAGAAGTAGTCGTCGTTAATATTAAGGCGCCTAAGACCGTGCCTGAAATTTTTCCAACACCACCAGATAAAGCCGCTCCACCAATTACGACAGATGCAATAGCATCAAGTTCTCCACCATATCCAGATGTTGGTGCGCCTGCACCTAAACGACAGTAAAAATACATTCCGGCTAATCCCGATAGTAATCCTGACAGTGCATACACTTTCATATAGTGTCGGTTGACATTAATTCCTGCAGTTCGCGCTGCGAACTCATTTGAACCGATGGCAAATGTATAACGGCCAAAACGCGCTCGGTGCAAGAAAAGACCACATACGAGAACTATCGCGATAACAATTATTCCAGGAGTGGAAAGTGGTCCAAGCCACGGAACACTCAACGTGATTGCTTTGTCTGGACCCCCACCAATTGGAGCGCCACCTGAATAAACAATTGCAAGCCCAGAAGCTGCACCCATTGTTACTAAAGTTGCGATGAATGGAACAATCCTGGCCTTTGTAATAAGGAAACCATTTACCAATCCAATGACAGTTCCTGTAATTGCGGCGATGAGTGTACCTACAAAAATAATTAGCCATTGATTTCTGCCGGAGTTCATCATGTATTGCATTTGAAATGCGGTTACAACTCCAGATAGAGCAACTGTAGAGCCGACTGATAGATCAATTCCTCCAGAGATAATCACATATGTTTGGCCTACGGCCATTAGAGCAACGGGTGCCCAATCCAATAAAATATTTCCAAATACCGCCGTGCTAAAAAAAATACTATTAAAAGCACTGAAAAATGCAACCATGGCAAACCAAACAAGTAGTAACAAGAACTGTTGGTTTCCAAAGAGTCTCTTGGCCAATCCAGCTCCGCTTTGTTCAGTTGACATTCCAACCCACCTTCTAAGTTAGTGAACGGCGCCCCATGATACGGGGCGCCGCCCATTCCACACCTTTGTTTCTCAAAGAGATAAAGGCTTTCTCTACGTGCTCAGTGAAGCTTACTTCTGTACGTAAGTGTACTTAGCTATATCGGCAGCAGATGTTTTGGCAGTCAATACAACGTTAGGAATCACAACATTCTTCTTGATTCCTGACTTTGACTTCTTAGCCAAATACTTCACTGCATATTCAATAGCAAGCTTTGCTTCCGCAGCTGGATCCTGTGCGATAAGTGCAGTAAATACACCCTTAGCAATCAAGTCAACGTTTGCCTTATAAGCGTCATAACCAATCAGAGCAACCTTGCCTGTAAGACCCTTTGCTTGAAGTGCTGCTGCTGCACCTGCAGCATTAGTTCCATCGATTGCAAAGATACCTGAGAGCTTTGGATACTTTGTAAGCCAGTTAGAAACGTTTGTATTTGCTTTTGCTGGCTGTGACTGTGAGTACGCCTTATCAACAATCTTGATTCCAGGGTAGCTACGAAGGATGCGCTTTGAGAATCCATCAAGGCGAGCAACGTTAGTTGTTGCTGTTGCAGAAGTTAATCCAACTACAACTTCGTACTTTCCACCCTTTTTCCAACCAATTGCGGTAGCCATTGCATCAGCGGCTTTAGCACCACCATCAGCATTGTCGCCAGTAATGAATGAAAGAACATCAGTTAGATCGCCAACATGTGTGTCCACGTTAATAACAGGAATTCCAAGAGCCTTGGCCTTCGCTACTGAAGGTTGCAACGCTGTTGGATCTGTAGGGATAAGTACAAGTGCATCTGGCTTCTGTGCGAGCACTGCATCGACGACAGGAATTTGTGTTGCTGGAGAGTACTCGGAAGCATCTCCTTGCCAAATAAGATCAACGTTATTTGCTTTCGCTGCAGCCTCTGCGCCAACTTTCATTGCCTGAAAAAATGGATCTGATTCTGCACCCATGACAAACGCAATTTTCTTGTTAGCTGCATGTGCTGGCGCAACTACAGTTCCAGTGAGCAATGCTCCTGCAACGCCTGCGGCAACAAGACCTGCAGTTAGCTTCTTAAAAGAGTTCATTGAAGGTTACCTTTCGATAGTAAGTTAGGGACGAATATTTTGTCCCCGTTTTTACACATGAGACAACGTTGTCCCGAACCCTATCGTTGTGCTAGCGTGCGCCGTCAAGTCAAACAAGGCTCGAGCTTTATAACAAATTCGTTATATAACTCGAGGCGCTGGATCATGGGAGGGTACTAATGGGTAACACGCAGTGGAAAACAGAGACCATTGAGGCGTGGATCAAGTTAGGTCTACCTGAATTCTGCCAAAAATTGGGGATCAGCTATTCAGAAAATTTCTTAGATCCCATTAAGAATTCCACGGCACTAGTCTCCCCTTTTTCCGGACTTAGTTTTACATGGATGAATAACTCAGTCATTGCAGATGGAGTCCTACATTTACACCCAATACAAAAACCGACTACTCCTGTAGTTTGGGAAGAATGGTTTATTCATGCCGACGGCTTGCATCATCATGTATTGAGAAACCAAAACTTTGCTGGTTCTACTGATTCATGGATGGGTGATGATCTTGACCATCCAGAACAAGTGAATAATGTTCAATGGTACTTACTCAATGATGCAGACATGCGTCCGACTGCGTTGCGTTAATTAGTTTTCTTAGTTTGCTTCCAGTGATAAAGATAGAGCGGAGCGGCAACGCACGCTGTAGTTAAAGATGTGAACATTCCTTTAAAAGCTTGACGTTGATTATTTGACTCCTGCTGAGCTTGTGCCAATTTTGTTGCCTTCGTAGCACCCGTGGTTAAATCAACGTAGCCAGGATCTGGGAAAACTGCATTTAAGATTCCATGCACAAACGAGACGACTGAGAAAAGAACTATCAACAAGGTAATCAAGCACACCGCGTAGAGGTACAGCGATTGCCAATCCACACCTGATCGCACTTGAACGGTAGCTGGAGCTTTTTTTGCAACTGCTTTCTTTACTGTAGCCATGATGTCTCCCTGGTGAAGCAGTTAGTGCGTGAGTGTTACTTTAGATAAACCTTCAGGTGCATCTGGATCAAAGCCTGAAGCGACGGCAAACTCCAAGGCAAAGCGCTGCAAAACAATGGCATCGACAAGGGTTGACGTAATCTCATCGTCACAGTTAGAGCCGGCTATAACAATGTCATCTCCCGCAGGAGTTCCACCATTTCCTATCCAAAAAATACGTTTCGCTGTCTTTCGAATTTTAGTAGTTGCCTCAAGGATTGAATCTGTCGGCAAATGTTTCGGGGCAACGATAAAAACCTGAGTATCTTCAGTGAGCGCTGAGATAGGTCCATGCAGATAATCAGCAGTCGACAATCCCTGTACGGATACTTTGCACGTCTCTTGAATTTTAAGTGCCGCTTCTCGTGCATTTGGGTAAGCAAAGCCACGCCCTAATAAAACGATCTCATGATCACGGCGTGTATGAGCAACTGCCTGATTAACTAAGCCTGGCATTGCCGCGATTCGAGCTGCCTCACTAATAATCTGGACGGCATTGACTTTCTTGCCCGACCACATGCATACCAAAAGATATGAAATCAAGAGTTGTGCGTTATACGACTTTGTAGCAGCTACTGCCAGCTCGGGTCCTGCTAGTAATGGAAAGTGATTATGTGCGATCTTTGCTAAGGGAGACTCAGAATCATTAGTCATGGCAATTAAGTAGGCACTTGCTTGGCGGGCAGCAGTGGCAAAGTGAACTAAATCGGGAGATTGACCGCTCTGACTAATTGCAATCACTAGGGTATTTGCATACTTAAGTTGCGCGTTGTAGACCGTCACAGATGAAGGAGATGTGAGTCCGACAGGTAAGCCGATCTGGGTTTCAATTAAGTATTTTAAATAATGTGCGGCATTATCAGATGTGCCGCGTGCCAAAATCAGGACCGATTGAATCTTTTCATCAGTTAAGACATTCTTCACGCTATCAAAGGCCGATAAATCGCCCAAAATATTAGAGAAAACCGTAGGGGTTTCTGCGATCTCCGAAGACATAACTACACCTAATTGCTTCATGTGCCTATCTTCCCACAAGGCTTTCAACTATTCTTCATCCTATGGTTCTTAGCGTCGACTTAGGTCAGTCAGGAACCCGTATTCGTATGGGTGATAACAACATCACATCACCCCGTGGCAAATTATCGGGTGAAGATCCGCTCACGTCTTTGCGCATAGTCTTTACATCAATTGAGAAATTGTCGGCTGAAACCGTCGCGCTATCGTGTACTGGCTTTAACGGAGTTGTACCAGAGCCCTACAATTACTTGACTCTGTGCGCAGAGTTTTTTTCTGCCAAGCACGTTGCACTCATCGATGATGGTTTGGCTGGCTATTTCGGTGCACTCCAAGGCATCAATGGTGTGGTCTTAACTCTTGGTGGTGGAGTTGTTTCGGTAGGTGGAAAAGATGGGGCCTTTGCGCATAGAGATGGTTTAGGAAGCACCTTTGGTGATGAGGGTGGAGGGTTTTGGCTTGGTAAATTAGCAATAACTCGGGCCTTGGCTTTTCGTCAAGGCCGTGGAATCGATGATGGCTTATTAGAGGTGTTTGCGAAACAAGTCGCTGCTTATGATGAACTTGAGATTAAGAATGCAGCCGATGCTGCAACTCTTGCAATCAAATCCGCAAAGCTTCTGTTAGATGCTGCTGATGCAAAGATTCAATCGGCAATAAAGATTAGGAATGAAGGTGCACGGCTACTTGCAGATACTGTTATTGCGACATGGTTGGGAACCGGCGGTTCATTAAGTCAATCACCTCAGATTGCAATTCACGGTGGTCCATCTGGTAATCGAAACTATGCCTTAGCAATAGAAAGTTTTGTATCCCAAGCCATACCCAATGCCAAATTCATAGAGGCCCTTGGTGATAATTTGGATGGCGCCACATGGATAGGTGAAAACATGCTCAATGATTCACCACCATTATTAAGGTGGGCACATGAAATTTAAACAGATGCGCTATTCAAGGGGTTGGATACTTGCATTGGCTACGATTCTGGGTATTAGCTTTGGTGGCTATATCTTTGTTAACCGCGCAATCACAACTCAGGCCTATGTGACTAACTGCGGAATTATCGACTATAAGCCGACTTCGGTTCTTAAATTCTGTGCTGACGGAGGCGTGGCTATTGGTGGAATCGAGTGGGAAACTTGGAGTGCGCGCGGTGCAACCGGAACAGGTAAATATCAAATCAATGATTGTTCGCCAAATTGTGCTGATGGCAAAATCTATTATGCCGATGTGCAGATCCAACTAAGCAAAAGCAAGACTCTAAACGGTAAAGATGTGCTGACCTTTATTTCACTGAAAACTAAGGATGGAAAGAATTTGCCGTTGAGCTCATCCCCGCGTGATGCCTGGCCACTTGAGTTAGCGGGCTAGATAAGACCAAATTCACTAGCTTGTGCCACTAACTCTTCCCGAACATCAGGATGTGCGGCATTGTGAATAATGTTGATCGCTTGATCATTTTGTGAGTGACCAAAGCATGCTGCAACACCTTGCTCAGTTACGACATAGGAGTGCTGAAAGTGCGTGATATTGCTCTGCAAACGGGGCACAATCGTTGAAACATTGGCTTTTGGATGCCATGAAGGTAATGCCACAAATGACTGCCCTCCACGGCTGTGTAAAGCGCCAACGATAAAGTCAGTCGAGCCACCGAACCCACTATAAATTCTGCCTCGTACATGGCTGGCATTAGCTTGATCAAATAGATCCACTTCTAATGCGCTATTAATCGAGGTCATCTTCGCCTGGCGTGCAATTTGTGATGGATCATTAGTCCGCTCAGTTCGAAGCATTCGGACTTTCTTATTCAGATCTAACCATTGGTATAACTCGTTAGTACCGAAGATGAATGAGGCTGTTATTAATATTTCATCATCTAAAGTTCCGGCTCTACTTAGTTCAAGAACGCCATCGGAAAACATCTCTGTCCAAATACGAAGACCCTTACGATCTTTAAGTGCCATGAGTACGGCATCAGGTACTCCCCCAATACCCAACTGCAACGTTGAATTATCCTCAATCAAACTGGCGATTCGGCTGCCGATTTGGGCTTGAATATCAGTAACTGGCGTCGCCGGTTTTTCCTGCAATGGTTCATCAACTTCAACTAGATAGTCGATCTCACTGTCATAAATCTGTGCGTCACCGTATGTATATGGCATCTGCTTATTAGATTGTGCGATGACAAGTCCGCCATGCGCTCTTGCAGTTTCTATCGAGCGCGGCAGAATATTAACTTCCGTTCCAAGACTTACAGTGTCAAAGCGCTGCTGTGAGGTATGTAAAAACACTACATCTGGGCGGTAAAAGTTACGGATTAATACTGGCAGTAAAGAAAGCCGTGAAGGAATATATTCAAGGCGTGGATGATTTCGCATTGCAGGTCCAACGAATGCGGTTTCGTAAGTAATGCCATCACGATCTGGAATATCACCGTGAGCGTTGAGCATATGCAACCTGAACTCAGGAATTACCTCATCGGCGATCTTTAGCAGAGTACGTGGGGCAGAGAAATTACCTGAAGCTATGACTCGAGGATTACTTGGCAGATTGGCAAGTATCGACTTGAGCTGTTCAGTGTTAATCACTCGCATAATGAAAGTCTAGGCCATCACAGTCGTACTACCGTGGTGAGGTAAGCAACAGAGTTGCTGCCAAAAAGAGAATGCCGAGAGAAGAAAAAGCGGTAAGTAGTCGACGTACCTTTGGTTTGGCCAAAGTAGTGGTGGCCCTCCCGATAACACTAATGAGAAATGCATACCATGAGGCCGATGTAAGCGCCCAAACAATCGAGAGAAGAAATATTCCCCATCCTAAATTGAAATCTGTTGGAACGAATTGCGGAACAAAAGCAACTGCAAATACTGCAGCTTTTACATTTGTTAAATTAGTTATTAAACCTAAACGAAAAGCGGGCCCAAGACCAGTCTTTGCAGTTCCATCGTAATCAAACCTTCCATACTCTTTGCGCAATGACCACAAAGTTTGAATTGCCAAAATAGTTAAGAATGCAACGCCTGCATATTTAAGTGCGGTGTAAGCAGCGTGCGAATGTGCAAATATCTGAGATAGACCAACGGACGATGCCGCACCCCACACAACCAATGCACCGCTGGTCCCAAGCAGCGTAGTAAATGCGACTTTAGTTCCACCAACAATTGCTTGGCGCAACATCATGGCAGCGGTTTGACCTGGAACCATTGCCAATAAAAAGGCAGTTGCCATGAATGCCGGAAGGACCTTCAATAAAGAAATCATGCGTAGCCCCGAAGGGATTCGAACCCTCGTAGCTGACTTGAGAAGCCAGAGTCCTAGGCCGCTAGACGACGGGGCCGTGCCTTAAAAACTTTGTAGTACTAGGACAAAACATATGAAGTTGTAGTTCGCTGGGGTACCAGGACTCGAACCTAGACTTACTGAACCAGAATCAGCAGGGCTGCCAATTACCCCATACCCCAAGTT
>CAIXPV010000088.1 GCA_903921405.1 uncultured Actinomycetes bacterium | reverse complement strand
GCTCTTGCAACTTCTCTTTATCCCATGAGGAGTCAGAGTTTTCAATCTCTTTGCGAAGCTCTGAAACACGAGCAGCAACTGCTCCCTTGTCTCCAGCACCTTCGATAATTGTTGTTGCATCCTTTGAGACCACGATGCGACGAGCGCGACCTAAGTCTTCAAGAGTTGCAGCATCAAGCTTCATTCCAACTTCAGCTGAAATTACTTGTCCGCCAGTAAGTGTTGCGATGTCTTGCAACATTGCTTTACGACGATCGCCAAAGCCAGGTGCCTTAACGGCAACTGAGGCAAAGACTCCACGCATACGGTTTACAACCAGCGTTGATAGAGCCTCGCCTTCGATGTCATCGGCAATGATTAATAGCGGCTTTGATGCAGCTGAAACCTTCTCAAGAATTGGAAGCAAATCTGCGAGCGCAGAGATCTTTCCAGCTGAGATAAGTACATATGCATCTTCAAGGATTGACTCCATGCGATCTTGATCGGTTACAAAGTATGGAGAGATGTAGCCCTTATCGAACTGCATACCTTCAGTAAATTCCAGATCCAAACCAGTTGTAGATGCCTCTTCAACAGTGATGACGCCATCTTTGCCGACGCGATCCATTGCCTCAGAGATTAAATCTCCGATTGCACGATCTTGGGCAGAGATAGTTGCAACATCTGCAATCTGTGCCTTGCCATTTACTGGCGTAGCTTGTGAACGAAGCTTCTCTGAGACTGCAGCAACTGCAGCTTCGATTCCAGCTTTAATATCCATTGGCTGTGCACCAGCGGCTAAGTTGCGGATACCTTCTTTGACCATTGCCTGTGCAAGTACGGTCGCAGTTGTTGTTCCATCACCAGCGACATCGTTGGTCTTAGTTGCAACTTCTTTAACTAACTGTGCGCCCATGTTTTCAACTGGATCAGAGAGTTCAATCTCTTTAGCAATTGTTACACCATCATTTGTGATGATTGGAGCACCGAATGATTTAGCGATAACTACGTTGCGACCCTTAGGTCCAAGGGTTACCTTGACTGTGTCGGCAAGAATATTGACGCCACGTTCCATCGCACGACGTGCGTTATCGTCGAATTGAAGGGACTTTCCCATTTACTTCTCGATTACAGCGAGAATGTCACGAGCTGAAAGAACCAAGAGGTCATCTCCGCCGTGCTTGATTTCAGTTCCGCCGTACTTGCTGTATAGAACAACGTCGCCAACTTTGACATCCATTGGTACGCGTACGCCATCATCAAAGCGACCTGGTCCTACAGCAATGACAACGCCCTCTTGTGGCTTCTCTTTAGCTGTATCTGGAATAACTAGACCTGATGCTGTTGTTGTCTCAGCCTCGCTGGTCTTGATAACGATGCGATCTTCAAGTGGCTTAATGGCCATGTCCATAACTCCCTTTGCGTTGTTTTCCTCGTGCGGGCCCGGTTAGCAGTGTGGACCCGTGAGTGCTAACGCAAGGTTAGAGGTGCCTATTCCCAACGGCAAATCGAGCCTACGACAGGCTTATAACCCCCACAGGCAGGCTGGAATCGGCATCAAAGGCGATAGGGCTGGGGGCACGGTTGGCCGCCACCATCAAGGAGCCAAGGGCCGCGACCATCGCACCGTTGTCGGTACACAGGCCAGGCGATGGGATTCGAAGGCGTATGCCCGCCTTGTCGCAGCGCTGGGTAGCTAGTGCTCGCAAGCGTGAGTTTGCCGCAACTCCCCCGGCGATAACGAGTGAGTCGATTCCCGTTGCTTTACATGCTGCTACAGATTTCAACAATAAAACATCGACGATAGCTTCTTGAAAAGATGCCGCGACGTTGGCTTTGGCATAATCAGGTGTGGCCTCTAAATATCTCGCTACGGCAGTTTTTACTCCTGAGAAAGAAAAGTCAAAGGGACGGGTCTGCCAATCATTAGATGTAGTCAAGCCTCGTGGAAAATCAATTGCTTGCGCATCACCGGATTGCGCTAAAAGATCGATTGCAGGGCCACCAGGAAAACCTAACTTCATAACACGCGCAATTTTATCAAAGGCTTCACCGGCAGCATCATCCATCGTTGCGCCAAGTTTAATAATCGAAGACGTGATGTCTTCGACTTGAAGAAGTGATGAGTGACCACCACTGACCAATAATGCAATCGTTGGATCCAATGGTTTGTCATGTGTTAAAAAGTCAACGCTGATGTGTGCGGCTAAATGATTGACGGCATAAATAGGCTTATCGAGCCCGAGCGCTAAACCAGTTGCTGCGCTGACTCCGACTAGTAGCGCACCTACTAACCCAGGGCCAGCAGTAACTGCTACGGCATCGATATCCTTCAAAGAAAGTTTAGAATCTGTTAAAGCTTTTTCAATTGTAGGTTGCATCGCCTCCAAATGTGCACGACTGGCAATCTCTGGCACTACTCCACCAAAGCGTGCATGTTCTTCAACACTTGATGCAATGACGTTAGCTAATAACGTTCGCCCGCGGACAATACCTACGGCAGTTTCATCACACGAAGTTTCAATTCCTAAAACTATTGGCGCACTCATTGCAGTTCTTTTCGCATAACAAGGGCGTCAAGACCTGCGCCATAATAATTTGTGCGTACAGAGATCTGCTGATAACCGAGCTGCTTATACATATTTATTGCAGTGGCATTATCAATACCGACTTCAAGCATCATGGCATTGGACTCTTTATCTATCGCCCAGTTCTCTAGTTCGGCCATAAAGGCCTTGCCGATGCCGGCTTTACGGTGCTCTGCCAGCACGCCCACAGTTAAAACATCGGCTTCAACCCCTGGTGCTGGAACCATGACACCGGCATAACCAATAATCTGATTGTCATCATCGACTGCCACAGTAAAAAAGTGCGTTCGAGGTACTCCTTTAAACTCCTCTTTAAACTGACCCATCGACCACGGCGAATCGGCAAATAAAATCTTCTCCATCGACACTAAGACTGGAAGATCTAAAGCAGCGGCGGCGCGAAACGTTGTCATCTATCTATCCGCCGTTGCAACTGCATCGGGATGACGCAAGTACATGGGTTCGGCAAACTCTTCTTGTAATGCAACCAATGCAGCTAAATCAGGAAATAAATCGTTGTGAATCTGATTCCCTACAACATCGGCTGGAAAACTAACTGCCGGATGGCCTACCCGAACACCATCAACGTAGCGCGCCCAATAAACCTCTTTGCGCCGAGCATCGACCGTAACAATAAAATCATGTGTATCAACTTGTGCAGCGATTGCATCTAAAGAACAAACACCGCGCACCGTAATGTTTCGCGCTAAAGCAAAACTGCGAGCAAAAGCGATTCCAATTCGCAAACCAGTAAATGGTCCAGGACCCATACCGACAACAACTTCATCAATAGTGCGATTGGCGATTGCTTCGGCTACTAGCGCGGGTAACGCCGGACCGTGGGCCGTTGCTCCATCTTGATACCCGCTCCACAGCATAATCCCGTTGTCGATTATCCCAACGCATGTGCGCGATGTAGATGTATCAATTGCTAATGAGATTGTCATAGAACAAAGCCTTCCCAGCGCTTGCCTACACACGTAATCTCAACTTTTCGAACCTCTTCACTTCGGTCAATTGTTATCTCAAGACGATCATCACTCAACCGTGCAGACTCAGCACCACCCCATTCAATAACCGTGACTGAATTAGCTGTATCTAGATCTAAATCATCTACATAGAGGCTGGGGTTATTGGTATCTAATAAGCGATACGCATCGACGTGAATCATAGGTACGACGCCCTTGTGAACTCTGGAGATAACAAATGTCGGAGATGTGATGTCATCAAAGCCAAGGCCGCTTCCAATACCTTGTGCTAAAACCGTCTTACCTGCGCCCAATGGGCCATTAATCAGAACAAGGTCCCCAATCCGCACATGCCCAGCAAGTGTGTGGCCGAGGGCAAACATCTCATCGGCAGTCGCAACGGTAATCATTAGAGGTAAAGAGTAAAGCAAAGGAGGGCCTGGTTTCCCAGGCCCTCCTTTGTATATGCCTCGATTTAGCCTTGCTCGTTGTAGTACTTGAGCAGTGGTGCGCGGAAGAGTGGATCGATTGCAAGTGATCCAGCCTTACGAACAGCAGTTACAAGTGCGCCTCCACGTGGTAGCTGTCCAGTTTCTCCGGAAGATACCAAGGTCTTAGCAACCATAAGCAGCTGAGACGTTGTGAAGTTACAGTGGTTTGTTCCTTGTGCTGCAGGCGTAGTTGCAATTGGAGAGCCTGTAGTTGGATCAAAGGTTGTGTAACCCTTTCCTGATGTTTGATTCCACAACATCAGCAACTTGCTGCGTGGTGCAACATATCCGCTGACCTTAGCTGCCTTGAATGCTGCAGCTTTTTCTTCAGCAAACTGCACTGCATACTTGTCAACGACAAGCTGTGATGCACCTGCAGGAGTAATTGGATCTGCAACGCCGACCATCAAGATCGTTGGAACATTGATCTTTCCGGTGTTATGTTGCAGTGAGTTCATCTTGGCAATTGCTGCAGCATTTCCAACGACGCGTGGTGCGCCTGGATTGGCTGTAGATAATGCGCCAAGAAGCGCGTTGATTACCGTATTGCCAGAGAGAGCTGCGTTATAAATAACTTTCTCATTCTCAACACGTGCTGAATAATCAGTCTTTGTATTATCAAAGATCGCTCCGCCAGCCTGTAGCTCAACATCTTGCGTTGCAAGAATCGCAAGAATTGCAGCGTTAGTTCCATTTTCTAGAATTGCAAGAGCTGGACTAATCGCTAATGGGAAAGTTAACTTCAGCGCGCCTGCTGGACCACTGAGAGAATCAAAGTGGGCAGACTGTGTTGGAAGTCCTGACATCAAGCCAAGTAGTAATAGTGCGCTACGAGATGGAATCCCATTAGCTGCAAGCGCCTTACCTGTTGCACTTGATGTATCTGGCCATGCACCACTAGCTACGCCAGCTTGCAGCTTGCCCATAACGGTAAGAACTTTCACAATATCTGTGATTGCTTCGCCATTACCGGCAGCTCCTGCAGAGTAGTTTCCACCCTTGATTGTTGGATCAAAGAGGGTCTTTACGCCCCACAAGAAATCGCCAGCCATTGTGAGCTCAGCATTAACTGATGTATCTGCCATACACATAGGTGCTGCAGAAGAGATTAGTTCTGGATGTGTTTCGGCAAGTGCCTGTGTAATTGCTCCACCAAGAGATGAGCCCCATGCGACAACTTTCTTAGTCGTTGGGAACGCCTTCTTAAATGTGTCAATCAATTCAACGTTTGTAGCTAGCGCTGAATCTAGATTCCAGCCTTGACGTGCAAAACCTGAACCCACAATGGCCACACCTTGGCTAAAGAGGTAGCTAGCAACAGTCATGTTGCCACCTGGGACAGGCTCTGGAGTGTTAGTTATTTTGTAGCCACCAACGATTGGGATTCCAGCTGGAATATCAATGTTGTAGCGATATCCATGTGAGTACAGTGCAACGGTTCCGTTGAAGTTAGCTGGAACCATCATTGCATAAGGCGCACCGTCTGATGTAACGCCGGCACATGATTGAACTGGAACCTTGCCATCGCATGCAGGTGCAGCGTTAGCTGCAACTGGAATCGAAACAATGATGCCTACTGCAAGTGATGTTGCACTTAGTAGGGCAAGTAAACGTTGTTTTCTCATTAGTTAGGTAATCCCTTCGCTGGCATTGCTGGTCGCTTGTATGTTGATTTAACAACGGCGCCAGTTCCTGAATCAGTTGTGTAAACGGTATACACGCCACCTGCTGGCTTTAGATCGCCAGTGGGTGAGTACTTACCGAACCAGTAACCGTTATAACCAACATGGCTAGTAGTTGAGAAGTTCAGTGGAACCAGAGCTGCACTAGCAAAACTCTTTCCTGACTTTTCAATGGCTGCAATGAGAGTCGCACGAGTTGGGTTCTTGCCGGCAGCCTTAATGGCTTGAGCAGTCACGAAGGCAGTGTTCATTCCTACCATGACGTTGTTATCAAAAGTCTCGGTTGGATTTGCCTTCAAATAGATTTCCTGGAACAGCTTGACGTACTCATCGGCTGTGTCAGTAGTTGCTGGAGCAAATGAAGCTCCAACTGCGTTATAGAGCACGCCAGCTGGAACACCAGAGGCCTTAATAGTCGTTGCATCTCCACCAACGGAACCGAGGATCCACTGTGGTGCATATTTCATAACAGCAGCGGTACCTAGAGCTGCAGCTGTTGCACTTGATACACCGAAGAGAATAACAACTTCAGCACCACTGGCTTGTAACTTAGTGATCCAGCCTCCAGGGCTGACTTTGTCACCTTGTGAACCAGATGCATATGCAACCTTGATGTCGAAGTTCAGTCCAGCTTGCTTGAAACCAGCAAGTGCATCATCACCGAAGTCATCATCTTGGTACAGCAAACCTAATTTCTTGCCTGCAAAATTATCTTTGATGTACTCAGCCATAATCTTGGCTTCCATGATGTAAGAAGGAAGGATTGAGAAGGTAGTTGGGTACTTCTTCTTATCGGCAAATCCGCTGAAGCCCGTATTAACAAACAGGACTGGAATTTTGCGAGCGCCTGGATTCACAACTGCAGCAACGGCCTTGTTGTTGGCGGTTCCAAGTGGAGCCAAAAGTGCCATGACCTTATCTTTCAAGATAAGTTCATTGGTCTTTGCAACTGCCAATGTTGGAACGTACTGATCATCTTTGACTACTAGAGTCAGTTTACGACCATTGATGCCACCATTAGCGTTGACGTAATCAAAATACGCCTTCACTGCTGCAGGAATCTTGTTGTAGCCCGGAGATGCGGTACCGGTCATTGGAAGCGTCATTCCGAGTTTGATCTCAGTTGAGCTGACTCCAACTTCTGCAGCTTGAGCTGGAATTGCAGTAATTGCAAGACTAGCTACTGCGATAGTCGCGCAAACTGTAAACAGTTTCCGGCGATTCATTGCTTTCATGTGTTTCCTTCCATCGAGGGTTTATTGAGTTTTAATTCTTTTCCTTTGCCGCTTTACGAGCATGACGTGTGCGATGCTGTTCAATGGGTCCATTTGGTACAAATAGAACGGTAAGAATCAACAACGAACTCACCATCAGACCCGGCAAGTTTGTGGTGAGAGTCTCAGAAACTCCGAGCCGTGTTGCCACGACATCGGCGATCTCTGGGATTGCCACCAAAGTCACTGCCCCAATCATGACGCCTGAGAGGGTACTTACGCCAGAGAGAACGGCGCCCGTCAATAGGGAAAATGAGAGCGCTAGGGGGAAGGCGCTGGGTGAAACCACCCCAATAGTCATCGAAAGGAGCGCTCCGGCCAATCCAGCTATGCCGGCGCTGATGGTAAAGGCCAGGATTTTAGACCCAGCAACGTTGATCCCTGACAGGGAGGCGGCCGTTTCATTGCTACGTCCAGCTCGCCAGTTGCGTCCATATCTAGAGCGCAAAATATTGGCAACGAGCCAGGTGGAGACCAAAGCAGCTAAAGCGCCAATCCAAAAGAACCACTTGTATTGGGTGAAATCTTCGCCCAACGATGCTGGTGGGACACCGACATCGAAGAAGATTCCTTGTTCTCCACCAAAGATTGGAAACTGGTTGGCAAGAGATGGTAAACCAATTGCTAATGCAAGTGTCGTGCCGGCTAAGTAAGGTCCTGAAAGACGTGCTGCTGCAACACCTAAGAGTGCGCCTCCAATTGCAGCGGCTAGGACTGCAATTACAAATGTCAGTACAACTGGTGCATGAAAATTGTCTCGTGCAACTGCTGCGCTATATGCGCCTATCGCAAGTAAGGCACCGTGACCAAGTGAGACTTGACCCGAGTATCCAGTCAATAAAATAATCGATGAGATTGCAACAACATATACAGCAATCGTGGCACCTTGATACACCCGCAGTTCATCAACTCGGTTTCCCACAAGAAAGAGAATAAAACCAAAAACAACAAAAAAGCCTAAGTTGCGTGAGCTCTTTAACTTATGCACGCCGAGCCACCTTTGTCCCCACGATTCCCTGTGGTTTTATAATAAGAACAATAAGTAGAATCACAAATGGTGCAATAAAAAACAATGAACCGCTGACATACATAAGTACGAACGAGATTACTAATCCAAGAACAAGTCCGCCAACAACTGCGCCAACTAAACTCTCAAGTCCACCAATGACAGCCGCGATAAATCCAGTAATTAATAAAAGTGAAAACTCAATTGACTCTGGAGAAAAAGCACCATTTCCATTTATTGTTTGAAACATTCCAGCCACTGCACCAGATGTGCCTGCGAGCGACCACCCAAGCGTGCGAATAAAATCAACCTTGACTCCTGAGAGTCGCGCAATCTCTGGGGAATAGGCCGAAGCTCGAAGTGATAATCCGATACTGCTTCTTTGAAATAACACAGTCAACAACAACATCAACACGACAACGGTGACTAAAGTCAGCAGTTTAAGCGGGGAAAATGCCAAAGTTTTATCGCCAATGCTGTAACCAACGTTCGTGACTGGACCCACAAGGCGAACATCGGCCCCACCCCAGACTGTGCTGATTACTCCCTTAATTAATCCGAGCAAACCTAATGTCGCGATGATCGGTGCAACGGCGGCAATGGGACCAGTTGAACTTCTCTTAACAAGCAATCGCATGAAAACTAATTCAATGAACGCTGATACTGCCGCTCCGCCAATCATGGCAACTGGCAGTGCAATCCAAAATGAGTTGAAGTGCACCATTGCCTCGTACCCAATGTAAGTCGACAGAAGCGCCATTCCAGCTTGAGCAAAGTTAATAACTCGAGTGCTCCGCCACACCAAGACAATAGATATTGCCATTAATGAGTAAATGGCTCCGGCAGTGATTCCAATGAGTATGGTATTTATGAATTGAAACATTTTTAATACCCCAAATAGGCCGCGCGCACTTGCGGATCGGCCATCAGTGATTGTGCAGTTCCAGCAACTGCAACTTTCCCCAAGTTCAAAACTATTCCGTTATCGGCAATTTTCAACGCACCCATAGCGTTTTGCTCGACAAGCACAACAGTTAAACCCATCGATGTTGTTAAATCCCTGATCGTTTGAAAAATCTGTTCAATGACTAGAGGAGCCAAACCTAACGAAGGTTCATCGAGTAACAGCAACTGCGGTTTAGACATCAGCGCGCGGCCGATAGCTAACATCTGACGCTCTCCACCAGATAACGTATCTGCCCGTTGATTTAATCTCTCACCTAATCGAGGAAAAATTGAAGTGATGCGATCTTTGCTCTCGGCTGCCTCTTTTTTATTCTTGCGCCAAATTGCACCGAGCTCTAGATTTTCATGAACACTTAACTCCGGAATAACTGCTTTACCTTCAGATACATGCGAAACACCATGGCGCACGATCGTCTCGGGTTTTGAATGGAGAAGATTGTGATCGTTCCATGTTGCATGTCCATGAGTAGGTTTATTCAGTCCTGAAAGCGTCCGTAAAAGCGTGGTCTTGCCTGCGCCATTAGCCCCAATTACCGCGGTCAACTGGCCCTTGGGTACGGTGAAGGAGACATTGTTGATAGCGCAGATCGCGCCATGGTGAATCGTGAGTTCAGAAACAGTCAGCGTCATTTAAGCCCCCGTTCCAAGATAGGCGGCAATAACGGCTGGATCTCGGCGAACTGTTTCAGCACTTCCACTTGAAATTACTTCACCAAAGTTCAGTACATATAACTTGCTACACACACTCATAACAACATCCATATGATGCTCGACTAAGAGCACTGACATCTGCGCACTTAAATTACGAATCAAGAGATTCATCCACTCAATATCTTGTGTACCTAATCCGCCAGCAGGCTCATCCAACATCAAGATTGACGGCTCGCTTACAAGTGCGCGGGCAATTGCAACTCGCTTAGTATCTGGATATGAAAGTGTGTCTGCACGACGTTCTGCAAGGCCTCCGGCATAGACACGTTCTAGAGCTATGCGCGAGCGTTCACGAATTCGATTCTCATCCTTGCCATTGCGCGCTAGAGCAGCAGAGATTAATCCGGTCTGAGCTAAATGCTGCGCACCAATCATGACATTTTCTAAAACTGTGAGGTCACCAAATAATCCAACGCCCTGCAATGTACGTGCAATGCCAAGATCAACTAAATTATCTGTACGGGGAAAGGCGCTCTCTTTTCCATCCAAGAAAAACGTGCCATGGTCTGGTTGAACTAAACCGCACAGTGCGTTAAATAAAGTTGTCTTTCCCGCACCATTGGGACCGATTAAACCCACGACTTCATGTCGTCCGATTTCAAAGTACACATCATTGAGAGCCCGAAGACCGCCAAAGGAGACTGTCACTCCCTCGACACGCAGCGCTGCAGTATTAGTAGACATGAGGTGCATAGATTCTAGGCACCCGTGGCCCAATCCGTGTGGTTATTTCATAGTTAATTGAGCCCGATGCGCGCGCCCAATCATCGGCCGTGTATTCGCCATGTGAGCCATCACCGAAAACTATGACCCAATCCCCTGATTGCGCCGTTGAATCTGCGCCTAGATCCACAACAAACTGATCCATTGAGACACGTCCGATAATGGGGGCTTTTACGCCATCGAAAGCGACCCCTGCGCCTTGGGAATTCCGAGGAATGCCATCGGCATAGCCCATCGCCACAACACCTAACTTGGTATCCCTGTGCGTACCTGCAGTTGCCCCATAACCAACAAGTGCACCTGCAGGAACTGATTTCACTAAGTGAAGCTTTGCGCGCACCTGCATGGCAGGTTTTAATCCTAAATCGTTACTGGATCCAAGTGTGTTCACATCAGGACTAAGTCCATACATCGCGATTCCTGTACGTACTAGGTCAAAGGCGGCATCGTGATTCATTAACGTTGCAGCCGAATTCGAAAGATGCTTGATAGGAGGATTGACTCCGATTGCAGCTAAATCTTCGACCATTTTCTTAAAGCACATGAGCTGATCACTATTTTGTTTTTCACCTGGCTCGTCGGCCCGGGCAAAGTGTGAAAAGACTCCAACGATTTCTACCTGTGAAAAATCTAGGGTTAAGAACTCCTGCCACTCGTCGAGAAATCCCCCACGAGTCATCCCGGTATCTAGCTCAATATGGATTCTTGGTTTTGCCTTTAAGGTTGCGAGTTCATTGAAGACTGCAATCGATGAGACTGCAATATCTATGTCGTGAGTTACTGCCGACTTAAAATCCGAGCCGGGTGAAACTAACCAGGCAAGAATTGGGATCCTGACTCCATGCGTACGAAGTGCAATCGCTTCTTCAAGCAATGCGACTCCTAACCAATCTGCACCGGCACGTTCTGCGGCAAGACCAACTTCAATGAGCCCATGACCATAAGCATCGGCCTTTACTACCGCCAAGAGTTCAACGCCGGCCTTATTTTTAAGCAGTGCAATATTTGCAGCAATTGCAGAGACGTCGACGCGTGCTTCAGCGCGATGCTCCATTAGATGCGCTCCACAATGACCATGGCAGATGCGATACCCGCATCATGTGAAAGTGACAGATGCACGGTTGCGCCATCTACTAAATCGGCGATTTCCCCACGAAAAAGAAATGCTGGCTTTCCGCTTTCTAAGTTAATTACTTCAGCATCGTGCCACGGCAGACCTTTGCCGGCATTGAGCGCTTTATAGAGGGCCTCTTTAGCAGCAAAACGAGCAGCCAATGAGTGAATTGGTTTTAGCGCTTCTGATTCAGTGAATAGTTTGGCCTTTAAGCCAGGGGTGCGCTCGATGGAGGATTTAAAGCGCTCGAGATCAACGACGTCGATTCCAATTCCATCAATCATGGTTAAAGCCTAGTGCAGCTGACTCTTTGAAGGAACGTAGCGATCTACTGCAATTACGGCGACCAAGAGTGATGCACCAATAAATAGGCCACCCAATAAATCTGTAAACCAGTGCGTATGGCGAATCAAAGAGACGATACATATCGTTAAGGAGATTAGTACTACCGCTGCACTTGCTAACCGCCCTTGAAATCTATCCACACGTGCATATCTATAAATCAGATACGCCAAGATTCCCCACGAAAGAATTGCATTGGATGCATGACCACTGGGGTATGACATTCCGCCTGCATGTAATAAATCAAAGCCATCACGCGGCTTGGTACGGCCCAAAAAGATCTTAAAGACTCCTACAACAAAATTGAGGGCAAGAAGTGATAGCAGCGCTAAATTTAAAGGGCGCCACGTTTTAAATTTGTAAGCGATATATGCCGCTGCGATCAATAAGACTGTGGCAGTTAGCCATCGAAGACCTAAATCGTCGAGTCTGCGCAATGCAAAGCCTGAAAAGCCATCAAAGCGGGGTCTGTGCGTGCGATTGATGTGGTTATCGAAATTAACTAAGGGGCCATAACTCATAACTTGTTGAGTAACTATCAAAAAACCAAAAAATAAGAGCGAAGACCAGCGAAGTGCACGAAACATTTGAGCTTTTCGCATTTATTCCACAGTAACTGACTTAGCTAAGTTTCTAGGTTGGTCTACATCATTTCCACGGGCCACGGCCATTTCATATGCAAAAACTTGTAAGGGAACCGTTGCAAGTACTGGCTGAAAAAGCGCTGGCACAACAGGAATTCGGATGATGTGTTCTGCTCCTTCAACCACTGCGCCTTCTTCGGCGATAACTATCACTCGTGCCCCACGGGCCTTTACCTCTTGAATATTGCTCAGCATTTTTTCATCGAGCGCGTGCTCATGTCCTGCCGGCAAGATTGCTATAACGGGAGTTCCCTCATCAATGAGAGCGATTGGCCCATGCTTGAGCTCGCCACCTGCAAAACCTTCGGCGTGAATGTAGGCAAGCTCTTTAAGTTTGAGTGCGCCTTCAAGTGCAACTGGATATCCAATATTTCTGCCCAAGAATAAAACTATGTTGTTGCTAGCAAAACTACGTGTAAGTGCTCGTAGTGGTTCAACGGTCTCTAAAATCTGTTCGATCTTGCCGGGAAGCTCTAATAGTTCACCGTATAACTCTTCAACTTCTAAGTCAGTCAGCGATCCGTTGACTTGAGCTAAATGCAGACCAATTAAATAGACGGCGATCATTTGGGTGAGAAGTGCCTTAGTGGATGCCACAGCGATTTCGGGGCCAGCATGCGTATACAAGACTGCATCGGATTCGCGCGGAATAGTTGAACTATTTGTATTACAAATTGCAAGCACTCGAGCACCTGAGGCCTTTGCATGACGCACAGCCATCAACGTATCCATAGTTTCACCCGATTGCGAGATTGCAATTACCAACGTGCCTGCATCAATAATTGGGTCGCGATAACGGTATTCACTTGCAATCTCAACTTCCACTGGAATCTTGGACCACTTTTCGATTGCATATTTGGCAACCATTCCCGCGTGATAAGCCGTTCCGCAAGCAATCACGACGATCTTTTTGATCTCGCGAATCTCTTGCGGGCTCATATGCAGCTCATCTAAGACAATCTGCTTGTTATCACTTAAACGGCCAATCAATGTATCGGCGACGGCCTTTGGCTGCTCGAAAATCTCCTTAAGCATAAAGTGTGTGAATCCACCTTTTTGTGCCGCAGTAGCATCCCAAGAAATCTCATACTCTTTTGGTGTGACTACATTGCCTTCTAAATCAGTGATCTGTACCGATGTTGGGGTCATTGTTACAACTTCATCTTGACCTAGTTCAACTGCACGCTTGGTGTAATCAATAAATGCAGCGACATCAGATGCCATGAAGTTTTCACCTTTACCAAGGCCAACTACAAGAGGTGAGTTTCGACGAACTCCAACAACGACATCGGGAGCATCGGCATGTATTGCAACCAATGTGAATGAGCCTCGCAAGACCTTAACGCCCGCGCGCATCGCTGCCGAGAGATCTCCATTGTGCTCTTTGCGAAGATCACTTAATAGGTGTGCCACTGATTCAGTATCGGTCTGTGAGGAAAATGTATGTCCGCGCGCTTCCAGGGCTGATCGAAGTTCTGAGTAGTTTTCAATAATCCCATTGTGAATTACCGCTAACTTGCCTTCGTTATCTACGTGAGGATGGGCGTTGCGATCTGTTGGACCACCGTGAGTAGCCCAGCGGGTATGACCAATGCCGGAGTGCACGGTTGGAAGTGAGGTATCTAAAGCATTTTCTAAATTGGCTAGCTTGCCCGCTTTTTTCTCAATAAATAATCTGCCCGCAGTTCCCAGTGCGATTCCTGCTGAGTCATAACCGCGATATTCCAGACGGCGAAGACCTTCAATGAGTGGGGTAACTGCAGATTGCGGCCCTGTATATCCCACAATTCCGCACATTTATAACTACCCCAGTTCGGCTTTAACTACTTCTGCAAGTGATCGGGCAACTTCCTCGGCAAGGCTATCACTGGCGGCTTCAACCATCACTCTTACAAGGGCCTCCGTACCAGATGCGCGCAGTAAAACACGTCCGCTATCGCCCAAGCGATTTTCAGCTTCACGGACAGCCGATGAAACTGCAGAAGAGGTAGAGAGGTTGGCTTTATTGACATCTCTTACATTAATTAGCACCTGAGGGAAACGCACCATTGTGGCGGCTAGTTCTTGCAAAGTTTTCCCGGTACGAACTAATTCTTGCAATAGCGCCAGAGCAGTAAGTATTCCATCACCCGTATTAGCTAAATCGCGCATAATAACGTGACCAGATTGCTCGCCACCCAATGAGTAATTATTAGCAATCATGTTCTCTAGAACATAGCGATCACCGACAGGAGTCGTGACTACGTCGATACCTGACTCTTTCATTGCATGCATAAAACCAAGGTTGCTCATAACCGTTCCAACAACAGTATTTTTATTTAGCTTGCCTCGGGCTTTAAAGCCACGCGCCAAGATAGTTAAAATGTGATCCCCGTCGATTTCATTACCGGCGGCATCAATTGCTAGACACCTATCGGCATCACCATCATGTGCGATTCCAACATCAGCGCCTTCTTTAAGCACAGCCGAGCGCAACTGGTGCAAATGTGTAGAGCCACAATCATCGTTAATATTCCAACCATCGGGTTGATTAAAAATCGCAATCACTTCTGCGCCCGCGAGACGATAAGCCTCTGGCGCTACAGCAGATGATGCGCCATTAGCGCAGTCGACAACAATTTTTAAACCTTTTAAGGGAGTTTCAACCGATGCCATTAAGTGCTTCAAATAGCGCTCAGTTGCGGTGTCATCATTGATTGCACGACCAACGCCGCGACCAGTTGGACGTTTCCAATCCTCGCCCATTCGAGCTTCAATGCGCACCTCAATTGCATCATCTAGCTTTCCACCACCGCGAGCAAATAATTTAATTCCATTATCTGGCATTGGATTATGTGAAGCGCTGATCATCACACCTAGATCGCACTTAGATTCTGCAACTAAATGTGCAATCGCTGGAGTTGGTAAAACCCCTACGCGATAGACATTGATTCCAGCACTTGTTAAGCCCGCTACTACGGCAGCTTCTAGAAACTCACCAGATGCTCGAGAATCTTGACCAACAATTGCCGTTGGCTGATGGTCTTTATTTGATGAGCTTTCAACCAAGATATGGGCAGCAGCGACAGAGACATCTAATGCGATTTCTGCAGTGAGTTCGCTATTGGCTAAGCCGCGAATTCCATCGGTACCAAAGAGTGCCATTGGAACTCCCTCGTTAAATGTGAATTAGCGCTTGCTGTATTGAGAACGCTTACGTGCCTTCTTAAGGCCGTACTTCTTGCGCTCGATAACACGTGCATCACGTGATAAGAATCCAGCCTTTTTAAGTGCTGGACGGTTTGCTTCTTCATCAATTTGATTTAATGAACGTGCAACACCTAAACGAAGTGCACCAGCTTGACCAGAAACTCCGCCACCATTGATACGAGCAAAAACATCGTATTGGTTTTCAGCACCTACTGTGCGAAATGGCTCTGAGACTGATTGTTGGTGAACCTTATTTGGAAAGTAATTTTCTAAAGTCTTACCGTTTACAACCCACTTGCCAGTACCTGGTACTAAGCGAACGCGTGCAACAGCCTCTTTACGACGACCTGTGCCGCCACCTGGAGCCTTGATAGCTGGGCGGTTAG
>CAIXPV010000087.1 GCA_903921405.1 uncultured Actinomycetes bacterium | reverse complement strand
CGTCAATACACCAAATCCTAACGCAGCAACAGTTACAAGCGCGATGCGCTTGAAAGTTGTCTTTGTAGACATTTGTTTCCTTTCGGTTAGTCGAAGTTCGGACGATCCGAACTTCGGCTTGGAACGATTTCTCGTTCCGCTCGATTCATCGTACGTACTGATGAACCGAATCCCTCACTCCGTTTCCGGTAGAAGTGAGGAAAGCTATTTAGTTATTTGCCACCGACATCGCTTGTGCGAGTATCTGCGTCTTTGATCCATTAAGAAGTAATCGAGTAGTTATCGATGCAGGTGCGGTTACTACGTCATAGCCGCGAACACCGGTTGGGATAGAGATATCGGAGTTAATAAGCTCTGATATCTGGAAAGTTGCAGTTGCTAAGTAGTTGCCATTTGCAAGGCGCTCAAATGAGTAACTTGATGAGTTCACATTGAGCGTCGTCCAGGTTCCACCAAGGCCGGCAGAGATAGAGACTGCGGCGTAACGTGTTCCCTGGCCATCTATTGTGATCTGCTGATCTAGCAAGATATTTGGACCATCAGATGCTGTGATGAACTGATTGTTCACAACGATTCCCGCAGGTGTAAGAACAGAGGTTCCGCGGGTTAAGCGGGCCTTGCCCTGAGCCTTGGTTGAATCGGTGATGGTGAATCCTGTTGGGATTCCATCTTTATCTAGACCAAAGAATGAAATCGCTGCGGTCTTGATATTGATTGCAGAGCGTGCTGCCTTCTTTGCTGCAGCTGCAGCTTTTGCAGCAGCGGTTGCACTAGCAGATGGTGACTGACCGGCAACTGTCGCCGATGTTTGTGGTGCAACGTTAGATATGGAAGGCGTAACAGTGAGTACTGAGCCTTCGTTTCCTGTCATTGAATTAAATCCAAGGAATGCTGTGATCACTAGAAGAAGGGAGAGTGCAACTTTGCTGGACTTTTGTGCAAGCTCAGCAGCCTTCTTATATGTAGTGGAAAGTGCGTTAAGTGCAGTTAAGCCAGTTGCTTCGTCAACGACCCAATCTTCAAGAACGCGAACCATAGATTTGCGAGCGCGTACCAAGATGTGGCGAACATTTGCTGGGCTGGTATTAAGTGCAGCTGCGATCTCTTCAGTAGTACGGCCTTCCATTTCCCACATGACCAACGCAGTGCGCTGATCAGATGTGAGACGTGCCAAAGCTTCGCGAATAATCGCGGCATCTTCGGCGGCAGTAATAGTTGTATCCATATCAACGTGGTTCTCTGAAGCAATTTCATTTAAGCGCTCTTGCGTGGTGTCGGCATCGATAGCAACCAAGTTTGGACGTGCACCGCGAGCGCGGATTACGTTCAGGGAAAGGTTGGTCACAGATGTGCGAAGGTATGCAATCGCGCGATCTGCCGTATCTAGCTCTGGGGATGCCAGCATGAACTTGAGGAAGGCTTCCTGTACAACTTCATTAGCTTCTGCCTCATCGCGGGTGATTCGGCGTGCTTGCGAAACTAACTGCGTGCGGTGCTCTTTGTAGATCGCGCTGAGTTGAGAGATTGACCAATCAGCCGTTGAGCCTGGGGTTGTTGATACTTCAACAAGGAGTGTGTCCTGTTGTTCGAGCTTCGCATCAGCAGCGGGGGCTGAGTTAAGTAGGCGGGTGGCATCAGTCATCGCAGCTTGTTTCGCCGCTTTCGACTTTAATAACGCCATTGTGATAACTCCCGCGAGTTGTAAACGAAGGCAACGTCTTGCCCTCTATTAGTTAAGACACCGCCGGGGGGCAAATGTTGTCCCCTCAGCGAATATTTCTTTTTCCAAGCCATAAATCTATGAAATTGTGGGTGGATCTGGACAATATGGTGGTTTTTGCCTTAATTAGCGAGAAACCTAGCGGCTCATCGTGAGGATTGCCTGTGGGTCAGATTCTATCGATGTGTTGCCAATAGATATGTGTGGGGCTTTCGCCGCTGGCAGGCTCAATTGAGCTGGCCCAGAGCCATGTGACTGATGGGGGAAGTGCAAGGTGCCAGTTTAAAGCACGCTCAGGTATAAACCTGGTATTGAGAGTTTGAGCGTGGCGGCTGTGCGTCTTAGGGTAGAACGGAGATCTCGGCCCGACGATTAGCGGCTAATCCGGCCTCAGACTCGCTGGATGCCACTGGTTGGGTCGCAGCGTATCCGCCGAGTTCAAAACTGACGCCTGGCATCAGGCTTTGGATGTAATCCAAGGTGGCCTGGGCACGGTTATTAGAAAGCGCGTTGTTATCGACGCCGCCTCGAATATCTGTGTGGCCATGGACGATCAAATGCGTGTATCCCTCGCGCGCAATGATCAGCGCGATTGCTCGAATCTGTTTGAGCGCATCGGCAGAGAGAACAGAAGAGTTAGTATCAAAGTTAACTACCAGGCCAGATACTGATCCATCAATATGCAGGGCAACAGGTGCAGTCATCGAAGTTTTTTCAAGACCAAGAGTTGTAATTGTCATTGGAGTTGCTGGTCCAACTGGAATCTGCGCCGTACATGAAGCCGTCGTTGTTGTACAGATCGTTGCTCCACGAACCTTTACTACATATCCGGTTGCGCTGTCGGTTGTGCCCCACGAGAAAATCGTTTCAGTTAATGATTGAGGTGTTGCGATTGGGCTTTTCGCGCGAGCAGGCGAGACTGTAACTGGCACAGTCAACACAATGCTCTGCGTGAAGTACCTAATAAGAAGGTTGACAGTTGTTGTACCACTGAAAGCCGCAGATGCAACAATGTTGAGTGTTGGTCCAGAAATCACTGCACTATCTAGAACCGTCGAGTAACCAAGAACTTCTACCGTTGCAGTAGATGGAACACCAGAAATTCGTGATGTTCCAGGAGTTACACCCTCTGTTGTAATCGGTGATGCTGACGCAGTTATTGGTGCAACAACAGTAATTGAAATAGATTTTTGAATAGTTCCCGACTTTGGATTCTCGGCCGGCGTAAATACAACCGTTACCTTATTAGTTCCCTTTGGAAGTTTTGTTCCTAATGCTGGCGTGTAAACAAAACTGCCGGCAACATTGGCTTGAGCATTTAGCTGCACGGCAGTTAATGGATCACCAAGAGTCATGTACGCAGGTGCGCTCCAAGTAATAACTGGCGCCGCACTGACTGCGCTCTTAGTTGCCCCAGTCACGCTAAAGCTGGCTGAAACCCCTTCTGCAGCTGCATAATTGGCATCTCCACTTTGAGTCGCTGTGAGCGAACAAGTGCCAGTACTTATTGCCTTGACTGTTGCTGCAGAGACCACACAAATCTTTGGTGTGGCACTTACAAAGCTTACGGCTAACCCGCTTGTTGCCCTGGCCGATAACTTTTGCGCCACTTGTGTTGTTTTCATCGCACGAGGTGCGGTAAAGCGCAGGGTCTGCGCTGCCTTGGTAAGAGTGATTACCGCATTTGAAGTTGCTGGTAAATAGTTTGTTGTTCCGGCTTTAGCTGCAGTAACCGTACAAGTGCCTGTACCTGATAGTGCAACAACCAAGTTACCCTTGATTGAACATGAAGTTGCTTCGGCTAACGAATAAGCAATCCCAGATACACCAAGAGGTGAGACTGCAGAGACTCGGACTCGTTGGCCATATGCCAACTGAGCACTTGCCATCGTCAATGTTTGTGACGCCTTGCTCAATGTAATCGTCATGGTTGTAGTAGTTGCTAAATAGTTCTTATCTGCAGCCTTAGTAACTGTGATTTCACAAGTACCGGTACCTGAATTAGCAGTAACTTTGTCGCCATTTAATGAACAAACAGAGTTTGTCGGTACTGAATACGTAAGCGCACCTACTCCTGTATTGACGGGGGACTTCAACTGCAAAGACTCGTTATAGGTCAAGGTATGTGCAGCAAAGATCATGTCTTGACTCTTCTTGCCGACTTCAAAGCTAACAGCAGGTGATGTTGCATCGCCAAATAACGTTCCGGAAATGCTTACTTGTACGCGGCATACACCTGCGCCAGTGAAAGTCACAGCTCCGATAAACGAAACCGCACAACCATCTGAATCTGCAGTGACCGCGTACGTCTTAGTATCTGAATCCCCGGCCGATGCCAAACTAGTGAGAGTTGGGCCAGTAAGGCTCCAGGATGCATACCCGCTAGCAGAATAAGAGGTCGCAAGGATCGCAATTGTGCGACCTGATGCCTTGCCAATCGTAAATGTGCGCGTGACTGGTGTAGCAGCAGCAAAGATATTTGAACCAACTGTTCCGCCAATTTGTGTAGCAGTCAAGGTACAGGTTCCGGTTGTGATCAAGGTGATTGCAAACCCGCTGACAGTACATACCTGAACAGTTGTACTGGTTAATACAACTGGCAAAGTACTGCTGGCAGTCGGCGACAGTTGAAGATTAAACGCGCTCCAACTTTGGTTTCCAGGATCAACAAAAGTAATTGTTTGGGCACGTGGGCCGACATAAGTAAATGTGGCAGTTACTGACTTGCTAAAAAAGACCGACGAATCAATGCGCGGGTTGGTGGTGCTGCCATCGCTCCAGCTTGTGAACTCATAACCGGTTTCGGCAGTTGCAGTTACTGCGCTTCCAACGCCTCCCGCAGTAATAGTTTGTGACAGTGAACCTGACAGGGTGCCATGAGAACCTGCTACATAAGTAATTGTGTAACTGGATGGTCCAGCAACTACAGGTGCAGCAGTTACAGTTAACGTAAATGTCTCGCTGGACGTTGTACTTAACGCACCATGCGCCGTTAATGTGTAGGTTGTAATCGTTTGCACGCCTGTAGGAGTTCCTGAAATAACACCAGTCCCAGCAGCCATTGAAAGCCCAGTAGGCAATGTCGTTACCGACCAGCTGG
>CAIXPV010000086.1 GCA_903921405.1 uncultured Actinomycetes bacterium | reverse complement strand
GATTCACTCAGCACTCGGGGCTGTGTTTGGTAAAGATGCACACGGCTCTATCAAGTGGAGCCTTTCTATCATTGGCCTTGTAATTCTTATTCGTATTATTTTAATTCCACTTTTTGTGAAGCAGATTAAAAGTCAGCGAGCGTTAACCGCCCTTCAGCCACACATGAAGGAGATTCAAAAGAAGTATAAAGATGATAGACAAAAGCAATCCGAAGAGATGATGAAGCTCTACAAGGAACACAAAACAAATCCTCTGGCATCATGTTTTCCAATTCTTGCGCAAGCCCCAATCTTCTTTTCACTCTTCACTGTTTTAAACGGTATTGGTAAAAACCCGCCGATAAAACACGGCGTGCTAACACAAGAAGATGTCGTTAGCGCAGCGAACGCGAAATTCTTTGGCGCACCAATCTCTGACACTTTTCTTGGGACTGATATAACAACCGTAAAAATAGTCACTGTTATTTTGATTGCATTTATGTCACTAACAACCTTCACCACTCAACGCCAGTTGATGTTGAAGGGAATGCCTAAGATGGATTCCAGCAACAATATGATGTTGCAACAACAAAAAATAATGTTGTACGCATTCCCAATTATTTTTGCAATCTCTGGTGTTAACTTTCCAATCGGTGTATTAATTTATTGGTCGACAACAAACCTTTGGACATGGGGACAACAGTTCTATGTCATTAAAAGAAATCCAACACCTGGATCTCCTGCTTACGAAGAGCTCCAACATAAGAAGGCCAAAAAAAGCGGCGTGGTTGAGAGCCCAGAGAGTGAAAGCCTTGAAACCCCAGAGGATCTAAAAGGCCAACGAAACCAACCAAAAAAGAAGAAGAAAAAGAAGTAATTAAGGGACAAAATAGGACAAATAGTATTAATTCACAACAAACCCGACAGGGAGAGCGAGATATGGCAAAGACAAAGAGCGAGACTGTAGAAGTTGTAGAAGATGTGGCCGTTGTAGAAGAGGCGGGTGTTGAGGCAAAGCCTGTTAAAGGCGTTGCTAAACTTGAGGAAGAGGGCGATATAGCCGCGGACTACCTGGAAGCGCTATTAGATATCGCCGACCTTGATGGAGATATCGATATCGATGTTGAAAATGACCGAGCATCTCTGGCCATTGTCGGCGGAAAACTGCGTCATTTAGTAGGCAGTGATGGAGAAGTACTAGATGCGATTCAAGAGCTCACACGTTTAGCGGTTCAGACTGCAACCGGTGATCGCTCCCGTCTAATGCTCGATATCGACAACTTTCGCTCCAATCGTCGCACCGAGCTGAAGAAGCTAGCCAACGAGATGGCAGAAGAGGCAAAGTCAACGGGAAGCTCTATAAAGCTCGCCCCAATGAACGCCTTCGAGCGAAAGATCATCCACGACACTATTCAAGAGCTTGGTCTAAGCAGCGAATCTGACGGAGAAGATCCACACCGCTTCGTCGTTATCTATCCAGCGTAAGTGGATGTTTCACGTGAAACTCTGATCGAACGGTACTTTCCGGATATCGATCGGGTTCACGCCTACGCTCATTTCCTTGAAACCGCTGGAATTGAGCGTGGCTTACTGGGCCCACGTGAGGCCGATCGCATCTGGGAGAGGCATATCTTTAACTGCCTACCCGTAATAACCCTCTTAAAAGAGGGCTCTATCGTCTTTGATATCGGCTCTGGAGCTGGTCTACCTGGAATTGTTATCGCTCTAGCGCGCCCAGATCTGCGCGTAACACTGATTGAGCCACTTGAGCGCCGGGTTGAGTTCCTTAAAGAGGCCGTTGTTGGCCTCGATATTGAGGTTATTAGGGGCCAGGCACAGGATGTACGGACAACGGCCCACTATGTCACGGCCAGAGCGGTCGCTCCCCTAGAGAAGTTAAAGAAGATCAGTTGGCACTTACTGAAAACAGGCGGCTCCCTTATGGCCATTAAGGGCAAATCAGCCGAGGAGGAGATGAAAAGCCTTCCAAAAGCGATCCTTCATGAGGTGGATTTAGAGGGAATTGAGCGTGGACGCATCGTAGAGATCCGTAAAGGTGCTTAACTAAGCCCTGTGAATGATTCACGTGAAACAAAAAAGGTCGTTGGAACCCGTCGCCTAAAAGAGGCGATGGTTAAACCTGCGAGCCTTCGAATCATTACCGTCGCCAACCAAAAAGGCGGGGTAGGAAAGACCACCACTACGGTCAATATCGCCGCCGCCCTGTCAATGGGAGGCTTAAACGTTGTCGTCATCGACCTAGATCCCCAAGGAAATGCCTCAACAGCCTTTGGGGTGGAGCACCTAGAAAATCCAGGGATCTATGACGTTCTGATGGGCCACACCACAATGGCCGCCTGCGCGCAAAAAGTTAAAGGCTTCCCATCCCTTGAATGCATCTCATCGAATACATCGTTGGCCCAAGCAGAGATCGAATTAGTGCCAATGGTTGCCCGAGAAATGCGCCTTAAAGAGGCGATTGAAGAGTTAGTCGCTGACCGTGAAAAAAGCGGCGTGGCTGTGGACTACATATTTATCGACTGTCCACCAAGTTTAGGTCTATTAACAATTAACGCACTCACTGCCGCGAAAGAGATGTTGATTCCGATTCAATGTGAGTACTACGCATTAGAGGGTTTGGCGCAGCTATTAAAAACATTTGAAGTTGTTAAGAAACGTTTAAATGCGAACTTAAAACTCTCAACATTTGTATTAACAATGTTTGATGGACGCACGCGCTTAGCCAACGATGTTGCAGATGAGATTCGCAAGCATTACCCCAATGAATTAATTGATATTCCAATCCCACGCGCAGTGCGTGTGTCAGAGGCCCCAGGATTTAATCAGACAGTGATGACCTACGACGCATCATCGCCCGGAGCGATTGCATATATGTCTGTAGCGCGCGAACTAGCACTTCGAGCAAAACCATTTGACTCCAATGTTGTTTCAATAAATTACAAACGTGAAGGCGAGATTGCATAATGGCACGTCGTGGTGGTTTAGGTACGCACTTAGATGCATTGATTCCAACTTCACTAACCGTTGGCGGTGAAGAAGTTGCAACGCAGAATGAAGTTGCGCTGAGCGAGATCTCACCTAATCCTCGCCAACCACGAACACATTTTGATCAAGAAGCAATGAATGAATTAATTGCATCAATCAAAGAGATTGGTATTTTACAACCGCCAGTTGTCCGTCAAACTGGGCCAAACAAATACGAATTAGTGATGGGCGAAAGACGTTTTCGTGCAGCAAAAGCTGCGGGATTAAAAACAATCCCCGTAATTATTCGCCAGACTGCCGACAATGAATTACTGCGTGAGGCACTTATAGAAAATATTCATCGCAGCCAACTAAATGCATTAGAAGAAGCGGCCGCATATTCACAACTGTTAACTGATTTTAACTGCACACATGAAGAGTTAGCGGTAAAACTTGGACGCTCGCGACCATTGATATCAAACACGATTCGCTTAATGAATCTTCCACTTTCCGTCCAACAAAAAGTAGCTTCAGGCGCGTTATCAGCAGGCCACGCCCGTGCGCTTCTTGGGTTAAGTGATTCGCAGGCAATTGAAGCCCTTGCAAATAAAATTGTGAAGGAGGGTTTAAGTGTTCGTGCAACCGAACAAGTGATCGCTACAAATCCAACTAAGAAGAAAACAAAGAAACTAACGACGGTTACATCAAGCGATGTTGAATTTAATGAGATCGCCGAACGAATTGGTGATGCGCTAGATACTCGCGTAACGATTCAAGGAAGCGTTGAAAAGGGAACCATTGTCATTGAGTTTGCTGGAGCTGAAGATCTAAAACGCTTAACTCAAAAACTAGAGGGTTAAGTTAACTGATTGCCACTTCGGCGAGACATCTCCGTTTTAATTACTCCACCCAAGGCCTTAACACCTTCACGAATACGCTCTGGAGTTGGATAGCAGTACGACAAGCGCAGTGACCACGAACCAAAACCATCGGCATAAAAAGCAGTACCTGGCACATAAGCAACTTTGGCAACTATCGCTTTAGGCATTAACGCCGTTGTGTCGATTTCAGGCGGCAAAGTAACCCAGACATAGAAACCCCCACCAGGCTTAGTCCATTTTGCTACGGCAGGGAAATACTCATCGAGAGACTCCAACATTGCATCGCGGCGAACTTTATATAGATCGCAGAATGATGCGATTTGATCGCGCCATGGTTGGTCGGCCAAGTAACTTGAAATAGTTAGTTGTGCGAAGTTAGAAGGGCACAAGATTGATGACTCACTTGCAATCACCATCTTCTCTTTGAGCGAAGGCGGAACAAGCGCCCAACCGACTCGAAGTCCTGGCGCGATTGTCTTAGAAAAAGTTCCCAAATAAATAACATTCTCTGAATCCTCAGCACGCATCGCATTTGGTGATGGTTTATCAAAGCCAAGAAGACCATAAGGATTATCTTCAACAACGAAAATTCCAGCTTCGCGGCATATTGCTAAAATCTCAGTTCGACGCTCGGCCGGCAGTAAGACACCTGAAGGGTTTTGAAAGTTCGGGATCATGTAGACGAATTTGATCTTGCGACCTGCTGCACGCACGCTCTTAATAGCATCGCGCAGACCCTGCGGAACTAAACCAGAGTCATCGGTCTCAACATGGACAACCGAGGCCTCATATTGGTGAAAGGTTCCCAAAGCGCCAACATAAGAAGGGGCTTCAGCCAAGACGACATCGCCCGGGTCGATAAAGATTCGAGAGATTAAATCCAAGGCCTGTTGAGATCCAGTAGTGACCAAAACATCGTCAGGATTAGCTCGAATCCCTTCAAGTGCCATAACTTCACAAATCTGTTCGCGAAGCTTGGGATGGCCTTGACCACTGCCGTATTGCAGAGCCTCAGCGCCATTTGTTAACACTAGTTTTTGGACGACATCGGCCATCATGGACATAGGAAAGGCCGATAAGTTGGGCATTCCTCCAGCTAACGAGACGATTTCAGGGCGAGATGCAACGGCAAACAGTGAGCGAATTTCACTTGGCTTCATATGCGCGGCGCGGCTTGCAAAGCGTTCCTCTAGATTTTGAGGAGCACCAGTTGCAAAGCGTTGCGTTATCTCAGACATGGGCGAAGTCTGCCATACCCCACACATACTTCGGGCGCTATTTAAGGACGAATGCCCGCACTTCTAAGATCTGCAATACGTAAAGTTCCAGTCTTTGCATCATCTTCAGCAGCTAAATAAAGGCGTTGAATAGCTATTACCAAAGCCTCAGCAATTACATCTCTGAAATCAGGTCGAGCCAGACGCTCCCTATCCCCCGGATTACTGTCATAACCACAATCAATTTGTACAGCAGGTGCCCGTGTTAAACGCAAGAGATCCCACGCTTTTGCATGTGTGCGGCAGTTAGTCAGATCCGTTCTGGCACACAGTTCGCGCTGTACTAAAGAGGCAAAACGCTCTCCAACAATTGAGTGCACCCCATGTGCATCACTGCCGTAGTAATAAGTTGCAGCACCATGAGCCTTCTCGTTTTTATACGTATCTAAATGAAACGAAATCATTAAGTCTGCGCCACTTTGATTTGTAAATGCAATACGTTCTATCTCGGATGGATTATTTGAAACACCACGCGTTAAGAAGACAGAAGCACCCAAAGCTAATAAACGTCCTTCTGTTCGCACTGCAACATCATAGATAAGTGGATCAACACCATCGGGATTTAAAACTATAACCTTATTTGCAAGTGCGGGTCCACGATTTCTCTGGGTTGCACTTTCGCGCATTGCAGAAGGTGCTCCCCCAGAAACTATTCGCGTCAATCGCAGCAAGGCGATAATGGTTGCAGGGCCACACTTGCCATCAACATTGATTCCAACAGATTGTTGGAACTCTTTTACTGCAGCCTCAGATCGGGGTCCATAGATTCCATCAACACGACCGCAATCAAAACCCATTTCAGTTAAGCGAGACTGTAATGCTGCAACGTCATCACCCCGCATTAACGGTGGCGACTGCAGATTCAAAGAACGGTCTCCAAGTTTCCAACGAGCCTCTTCTAACGCGCGCGCAGTTACCTCATCAATGAGCCCGGTGACACTCAAACCACGGGCCTGTTGAAAGGATCTAATCTGCGCTGGAGTTAGTTCTGGCATTAGTTTTCCTAAGAAGAAAATTAAGCGATGAAGCTTGCGAGATCTTTTAGAAGTGCAGGCTTTGGTTTTGCGCCAACGATAGTTTTTACAACTTCACCGTTAACAAAAACATTCATTGTTGGAATTGACGTGATGCCATATTTAATAGCAATCGCTGATTCTTCATCAGTATTAAGCTTTACAATCTTGATCTTTGAGCCGTATTCATTAGAGATTTCCTCAAGAATTGGCCCAACTGCACGACAAGGTCCGCACCATTCAGCCCAAAAATCCACCAAAACAGGCGTACTGCTCTTCAAAACCTCTGCATCGAAAGTCGCAGTAGTTACCTTACTTGTTGCCATTTTTACTCCTTATATTTTTTGTAGTACATGAACTTTAGTGGTGTGCCAGATATTTCTCTGCATCAAGGGCGGCTTGGCAACCCGAGCCTGCGGCTGTAATAGCTTGACGATAGGTGTGGTCTACAAGATCACCACAAGCAAATACCCCAGGAATATTTGTACGAGTTGATCGCCCTTCAACTTCTACGTATCCCTCATTGTTGAGCGTAACTTGATTGGCAATAAGTTCACTGCGAGGAATGTGTCCAATGGCAACGAATAAACCCGTAAACGCACGTTCAGATTCTGAGCCGTCAACGGTATTACGAAGTTTTAAACCAGAGAGCTTTGCATCTCCAAGAACATCAATCACCTCGGTGTTCCATAAGAACTCAATTTTAGGATTTGAGGTCGCACGATCAACCATAATTTTCGAAGCACGTAATGCATCACGACGATGAATAAGAACGACCTTGCTTGCAAAGCGCGTTAAAAATGTCGCCTCTTCAACTGCAGAGTCTCCTCCGCCCACTACGGCAATAGTTTGATCACGGAAAAAGAATCCATCACATGTTGCACACCATGAGACGCCATGACCAGACAAACGCTTTTCATTCTCTAGCCCAATTTCACGGTAAGCACTACCGGTTGCCAAAATAACCGACTTTGCCTTTACAACATTTCCCGAGCCATCGGTCAGAGTCTTTATTTCACCTACTAGATCCATCTCAACAATGTCATCTGTAATTAGCTCGGCACCAAAACGTTTGGCTTGTTTGCGCATGTTGTCCATTAAATCTGGACCCATAACACCATCAACAAAACCAGGAAAATTCTCTACTTCTGTTGTATTCATGAGAGCACCACCAGCAGTTACCGAACCCTCATAAATAACAGGGTTCATTTGGGCGCGAGATGCGTAAATAGCGGCCGTATAACCAGCTGGCCCAGAGCCAACAATTACTACATCACGCACATCACTCATATTTAACTCCCTGTTGATCTGGCCAGTGCTTATAACCTGCAATTTACACGCTTTATTCCGGAGTTGATGGGCGACGAACGACCGAGTCACGTAAGTGGCGAATCATGCTGATTTCCTCAACCCCAACAGCCCTGCCTGCAACTAAATAGCCCAAGAAGGCCATCACCATCACTAAGAGAAGTTCTCCGGCGCGAGCTATTGGCGATAACTCAACACCTAACCATGTGATGTATCGCATTAATACATACAAAGGCGTCATGACGCCAAAAGCGGCGCCAAACAAGCGTATGTGTTGGCCTAAGAAATCCTTCACTCTGATGGGGCCGGTATGTTTCTTAAGTAGCGACAGTGTAATTAGCAGACCAACTAAGTAGCTAATAGAGAACGCTAAACCAAGGCCGATAGTTACCCATTGAATCTTAAGCAGATGAAGGAATAGATAAGAAAGTCCAACAGAGATTACGTTAATTATAAGAATCGAAATCACTTGGGTTTTAGTATCTTCAAAAGCATTAAATCCACGAATTAAAATTAA
Organism: uncultured Actinomycetes bacterium; assembly: GCA_903921405.1. Lineage (GTDB taxonomy): Bacteria > Actinomycetota > Actinomycetes > Nanopelagicales > Nanopelagicaceae > Planktophila. Next base: position 586 of record CAIXPV010000086.1, on the reverse strand, counting down.
GTTAATTGAAAATGCAACCAAGCCAAAACTCAAAGCTGAAAGTACATAACCTATATACCGTGAATCATCAGCTGGAATACCAACAAAGATAACTTGTGTGATTAGTGGGCCAAATAATAAGAAAGCAACAGCACTCGGGATTGTTATAACGCCCACTAACTTAATTGCACGAATCAACTGAACACGAACCTCGTCGCGATTCTTAGCAACAGCTAATCGCGATAAGTGGGGAAGAATGGCCGTGATAATTGAAATCGTGACGATCGAATAAGGAAGTAACATCACAAAATAAGCATATGTATATGGCGTATAGCCAACTCCTCTTGTAATTCCCTCCTGTGCGCTTCTAACTGCGGCACTGGTTGCAACATTAACAGTGACTAAATAACCAAGTTGAGAAATTAAGACATACAAGAGAGTCCAACCAGCTAAACCAAAAGACTTTCCTAATCCAGATAACCCCAACTGTGGTTTTAATGTGATTCCTAAACGTCGAATAACAGGAATCAGCACCAAAGCCTGTACGACAACACTAAATGTTGTACCCCACCCTAAAACTTGCACTTGTAACGATGTAATTGTGTCG
>CAIXPV010000085.1 GCA_903921405.1 uncultured Actinomycetes bacterium | reverse complement strand
CGTTCATGGCTGGCTAACCAACAAGTTAAAGGAGGCGCGCGCACCTCGCTATCGCGCAGAGCTGTTTCCATTCGATTATTTACACAGTGGGCCGTTAAAAATAACTACGTGGCAAAAGATGTGGGGGCATCCCTAGCAACCCCTAAGGGTCAAAGAACTCTGCCTGAAATTCTCAATGTCAAGGATGCACAACAGGCAATGGAATCTATGGCTGTGCGTGCAGGTGAAGAAGAAACACCTATAGCCCTGCGTGATGTTGCAATGCTGGAGTTGTTATATGCAACCGGTGCGCGAGTTGGTGAGCTGTGTGGTTTAGATATCGATGATATCGATTACAACCGCAACACAATTAGAGTATTAGGTAAGGGAAATAAAGAGCGAACGATCCCAGTGGGAAAGCCTGCCATTAAAGCTTTGCAAGTTTGGTTGGCCGTAGGAAGACAAGAGGTTATGAATTCACAATCGGGAGCGGCAGTTTTTCTAGGTGCTCGAGGAAAGCGCATTGATCAGCGCACCGTGCGCACCGTTGTCTATGAAGCGCTCTCTGCCATTGAAGGTGTTGAACGCATGGGCCCACATGCACTACGCCATTCGGCAGCTACGCATTTACTAGAAGGCGGCGCCGATCTGCGCACGGTGCAAGAGATTTTGGGCCATGCATCGTTAGCCACAACGCAGATTTATACGCACGTTTCAACAGCTCGATTGCAAAAAGTATTCAAGCAGGCACACCCACGCGCATGAATACATCATTGGTTGTTATTCCTACTTATAACGAAGTTGAGAGCATTGGTTCATTACTTGATGCCTTGCAGAATTTACCAGTCGATGTTTTAGTCATCGATGATGGGTCACCTGATGGCACTGCCCAGATTTGTGTGGCACACGGGGTTGAAGTTATTTCTCGCCCAGCAAAAATGGGTTTAGGTAGCGCATATCGCACCGGCTTTGCTATCGCGCTAGAGCGCGGATATGCCAATGTGATTGAGATGGATGCCGATGGTTCACACCAGGTGCACGATCTAAAGACAATCATGGAGTGGATAGGCACTAGTGAGCTTTTGATTGGTTCTAGGTGGGTTGCCGATGGCGCTATTGAAAATTGGAGTCCATTTCGCGAGTACTTATCCAAAGGCGCAAACGCCTATGCCAATCTGCTGTTGTCTTTAGGCGTAAAGGACACTACGTCGGGTTTTCGAATATATAGCGACGATCTGCTCAGGCGCATGGATGTTGCCACAATTAAGAGCGAGGGCTACTGCTTTCAAATCGAGATGACCCGGCGGGCCATTGCTCGAGGGGGATCGGTCGGCGAGATTCCTATTACCTTCATCGAACGAGCCCATGGGACATCAAAAATGTCGGTGGCAATTGCCCTTGAGGCCGTCCTTCGCATCACATCATGGGGGCTTTTGCGCCTCATCGGGCGGTAAATCTGCTCGCGCACCTCAGGTAAGATTCCACCTGCACCAGCAGAGCAATCCGCTGGTGACATCTCAGCACTGCCTTGGCCTTACAACCAGGTGAATCATCTCGGTCCGTTTATTCGGTCGATGAATCTCAGTGCGACGGGCCTAACAAATAGTTAAGCCAAAACCGAGCGGGTTTTGACAGTGCTGCTTGCACACAAAACCTAAGAAGGAGTATGCCGTCATGGCAGTTGTAACAATGCGAGAGCTCCTCGACAGCGGAGTCCACTTCGGACACCAGACTCGTCGATGGAATCCAAAGATGAAGCGCTTTATTTTCACCGAGCGCAACGGTATTTACATCATCGATATT
>CAIXPV010000084.1 GCA_903921405.1 uncultured Actinomycetes bacterium | reverse complement strand
GATTAATCCAACCCACGGACCATGTTTGGTACCAATCATTCCACCTGCCCACGCGCCCATGATCATCATGCCTTCTAGGCCAATGTTGACAACACCGGAGCGCTCAGAGAAAAGTCCACCGAGCCCAGCCAAAACAATTGGAACTGAGAGCAGCAACGCAGCTGATGCGGTACCGATGCTAGTTAAATCTGTCGCACCAGTTATTTGGCGAACAATCGACAAGATTAAGACAACAGCAAAAGCATTGACCAATATCTTCGGTGACTTAATCATCTTCATGCTTGGACCGCCTTTGCCAGCTCTTTACTCTGCAGAGTTAATTTGTAACGGCGGACAACTTCATAGGCAATCACAGAGGACAAGAGAATCGATCCCTGCATGATTACATAAGTCTCAGGGGCGATATCAATGAGCTCTAACGAGCGCGAGCTGACTTCTAAGAATCCAAAGAGCAATGCGCTGACCGCCATACCAACTGCGTTGTTACGACCTAAGAGCGCTACGGCGATTGCCGAGAAGCCAATACCTGTACGGAAACCCATATTGAAAGCATGGGTCTCTCCCAGTACTGCAGGAAGTCCAGCAAGACCTGCAATGGCACCAGAAGCAGCTAGAGCAACAAAGGTCATACGCTTAGAGTTAACGCCACTAACGCGCGCTGCGATTGGGTTAGCCCCTGATGCGCGAAGTTCAAAGCCAAAGCGCGTGCGGTTGATGACAAACCAGAAGGCAACACCTAAAACTATGGCAAACAGGAGCATTCCATAGACTCCACCACCAGGCTGATCTTTTACGCCTAATTTGTTAAGTATTGGCATTAAGTCGGGAACTTGGCCTGATGCCGGCAGAGTTTTCGTTGATAAGTTATTTGAATTTGTAGTGGCATCTACAAAGTAATTCGCGAGTAAATAGGACGAAAGTCCGCCCGCCAAACTGTTGAGCATAATTGTGGAGATAACTTCACTTACTCCACGTTTAACTTTCAGGTAACCCGCAATTGCTGCCCACAGGCCACCTATTGTCATGGCAATAATCATGATGATGAGAATGTGGAGTACTGGTGGCAAGACAAACATGGCACCGATATAGGCACCAAAGAGTGCACCTAAACGCAGTTGACCTTCAACACCGATATTAAACAGACCGGCACGAAAAGTAATTGCGATTGCGATAGCGGCGATGTAATACGGGGTTGCCGTATTTAGCATCTGCATCAGCGATCCAGCTTCTGTACCAAAATCCCACATCGTCCTGTACGCATCCATGGGTGACTTTTTGGTGGCGAGCACAGCCAAACTAGATATGACAATTGATACAACCGCTGCAGCAAGTGGTGCAGCAATTGCAAGAAGAAATGTTGACAGTTTAAATTTTTTCATGCTGCACCCGTCATCGCTGAGCCAAGTTGTTCGGGTGATGTCTTAGCTGGATCAATCTCTGCTGTAATCACACCGCGCAGCATCACTAATAGACGATCAGACATTCCAATGAGCTCCTCTAAATCTGCTGAAATTAAGACGATAGCCATCCCTTTTTCGCGAGCCCTGCGAAGCTCTTCCCAAATCGCACCTTGTGCTCCAACATCAACGCCGCGGGTTGGGTGTGATGCAACAAGGAGTGCTGGGGCTTTACTCATTTCACGTCCAATAATAAATTTCTGCTGATTACCACCTGATAAAGCGGCAGCTAGTGTGTCAGGACCCGGAGCTCGAACATCAAACTCTTCCATGATGCGCTTGGTATCAGCAATGGTGGATTTCTTATCTAAAACAAAGCCACGCATTACTGGTTTGCCGCGCTGATGACCCAAAATGCGGTTCTCCCATAAAGGCGAGTTCATCATGAGACCTTGTCGCTGGCGATCTTCAGGAATAAAACCGATACCCAAATCATGGCGATGAGCCACGCTGGCGTGATCTATAGATTCACCATTAAATGAGATTGAACCGGTGTAGTCACGTAGGCCCAAAATAGCTTCCACAAGTTCGGCCTGTCCATTGCCTTCAACGCCTGCAATTCCAACAACTTCACCTGCATGTAAGTCAAAGGAAATATTTGAAATTAGATCGCGGCTACCTGTTGCAGTTGGGATTGTTACATTAGAAAGTGACAAAGTAATGTGGTCGCGACGTGTGACGCCATGTGTCGTTGGTTGAGGTAATTCACTTCCAACCATTAATTCAGCAAGTTGGCGTGCAGTTACATCCTTTGATTTAACTTCAGCGACTGTGGAGCCCTGTCGAACAACTGTGACATCGTCGGCAACGCGTAAGACTTCATCTAACTTATGAGAAATAAAAATAATTGCCATTCCTTGAGCGCGTAGACCTTTCAGAGCAGTAAAAAGGTCATCTACTTCTTGTGGCACTAAAACTGCTGTCGGCTCATCAAAGATGAGGATTCGAGCACCACGGTATAAAACTTTAAGGATTTCTACACGCTGACGTTGACCAACGCCAAGCTCTTCAACCAAAACATCTGGATCAATGTCAAGACCATACTGGGCAGCCATCTCAACGATCTTTTTACGGGCTACCTTAAAGTCAATTGTTACTCCGTGAGTTGGCTCTGAGCCCAAAATAATATTCTCTAAGACTGTAAAGTTATCGGCCAACATAAAGTGCTGATGCACCATACCGATACTGGCTTCAATGGCATCATTAGGATTCTTAAAGTGAACGGCTTTGCCGTTAACTAAGATTTCACCACTATCAGGGCGCTGCATGCCATACAAAATCTTCATAACTGTAGATTTACCTGCCCCGTTTTCACCGACCAATGCGTGAACAGTGCCTGTTTCAACACGTAAAGAGACATCTTTATTGGCTATGACCCCTGGGAAGCGTTTGGAGATGTGCCGTAGTTCTACTGCTACTGACACTGTGGCGCTCCCTTGCCTTTGTTAACACTTTGGCTGATAAAAAACATTTGGCCCGACAAGTGAAGATTAAACTCCATTGTCGGGCCAAACGCCACTACTGAAAGCCTTTTATGGCTTTGTTGGAACTACAATCTTGCCTGACTTGATTGCTGCTGCTGCCTTATCGATCTGTGCCTTGTACTTAGTGATATATCCACCTGAGTAAGAGACGCCAACACCGTTAAGTGCTAGATCATAGTGACGACCGTAGATACCAGCCTTGGCATCTAGAACGTCGTTCACTGATGAGCCAACGACTGCAGTTGCAATTACATCGTAGACAGCTGTATCAACACGCTTGATCATTGATGTAAGCATGTTCTTCTGCTGAGCAGCAGAAGCAGTTAGGTACTGATCAGAGTCAACTCCGATAGTCCAAACCTTCTTGCCAGCTGATGCAGCTTCAGTTGCAGCTGCGAAGTTACCCGCACCTGAACCGCCGGCTGCTGAGTAAATAACATCTGTACCCTTATCGATCATTCCCTTAGCAATAACCTTTGCCTTAGCTGGGTCATTAAAGCCTGAGAAATCTGGGAACTCAGTTACGTACTTTACATCTACCTTTGCTTTGCTACTTGTTGCCTTAACTCCAGCAACGAATCCTGCTTCAAACTTCTGTAGTAGAGGAATACGAACTCCACCGATGTAACCGATCTTTCCTGACTTTGATGCAAGTGCTGCTGCAACGCCAGCAAGGTATGAACCCTGCTCTTCAGCGAATACAAGGCTTGCAACGTTTAGAAGATCAACTGATGCATCATCGATAATTCCGAACTGAACGTTTGGATAATCAAGTGCGACAGCTTTGATTGGACCGGCATATAGGAAACCAACTGCAATAATTGGGTTGTATCCAGCCTTTGCAAGCAAGCGAAGCTTGTCTGTGCGCTCTGAATCTGAACCAGTTGTGACAGTTACTTCTTTAGCAGTAACGCCAAACTTCTTCTTAGCGGCATCAAGACCGGCTGCTGCTGAGTCGTTGAATGACTTGTCGCCACGGCCACCGATGTCATAAGCAATGCCTACTTTTACCTTTGATACTGCTGCTGTTGCTGATGGTGCAACAAATGCAGTTACTGCAAGTGCTGCTGCAGCTACTGCTGCTACGAGACGAAATGTCTTCTTCAATTTTCCTCCAAATGGTCTTTGATATGGGCTTAAAAAGCGCATATAAAAGGTTGATGTGTACTGATGAGCCTAGTCTTTGAGCCTATAAAAACTCAATACGGGGGCTTGGTTTTCGGTGTCAGGGATGTAACATTTTGGAAAACCCTCAACCTGGCCTTGATAGTCAGCGAGCTTTAGAGAACCACTCCCAGGTGCTTATAGGCCTTTTGAAGGGTAATTGATGCGCTCTGAGTAGCCTTTGCCGAACCAGCATGGAGGATCTGAATTAAGTGATCTTCGTTCTCAAGTAGCTCTAATGCACGCGCGCGAATTGGCCGAAGATACTCAACAACCACATCGGCAACGGCTCCTTTAAAGTCGCCATAACCCTTACCGGCAAACTCGGCCTCTAACGATGAAATCGACTGTCCAGATAGGGCGCTATGGATAGTTAAGAGATTGCTGATACCTGGCTTTTCTTTTTCATCGAATAAGACTTCGCGGCCAGTATCGGTCGTTGCACTCTTAATCTTTTTAGCATTGGCCTCTGGCGTATCCATAATCTCAATAACACCTGCAACAGATCCCGATGACTTACTCATCTTTGACGTCGGATCTTGCAAATCATTTATCTTTGCCGCAGTTTTTAAAATATAGCCCTCTGGAACTCTAAAAGTTTCGCCGTAACGAGCATTAAAGCGTCCAGCTAGATCACGAGTCAGTTCAATATGTTGGCGCTGGTCTTCACCTACAGGGACTAAATCTGCTTGATATAAAAGTATGTCGGCAGCTTGCAACATTGGATATGTAAATAATGCAACGCGAGCACTGTCGGCGCCAGTCTTTGAAGACTTATCTTTGAACTGCGTCATGCGATTAGCTTCACCAAAACCTGCGATGCACTCCATTAACCAACCCAGTTGATTATGTTGGGGCACTTGTGATTGAACAAAAAGCGTTGATTTTTCTGGAGAGATTCCAAGTGCCAGTAACTGCGCCGCCGACGCCAATGTGCGCTTGCGCATTAAGGCTGGCTCGGTCTCAACAGTTAATGCATGCAGATCGACGATGCAGTAAAAAGAATCGTGTCCATCTTGTAGCTCTACCCACTGCTTAAGCGCACCTAAGTAGTTGCCTAAATGAAATGAGTCGCTAGTGGGTTGAATGCCCGATAGGACTCGCTTCATGCTCATGGCGTGATTCTTTCACACATCATGCAGTCTTTGAGATTAATAACTGACCAGCGCGCTTGCCCTCCATGGACAGCACTGTGATTCGCAGGCCATTGAGATTTACAACGTCGTGTTCGCGTGGAATTCGCCCTAAATAATGCATGACAAAGCCACTAGCCGTTTCGTACGGACCATCTGGGATCTGCAAGTTGGTCTGCTCAATTAAATCCTCAATCGAGATTAAGCCATCGACCTCAAAATCACCGGTGCGGGCCTCCAGATTGACATCGGCCTCTTCATCATCATATTCATCACGAATGTTGCCGATAAGGCACTCCACTAAATCTTCTAACGTAATGATTCCATCGGTGCCGCCATATTCATCTAAGACAATTGCAAGGTGCTGTCCCTGCATACGCATCTCTGTCAAAGCTGGCAGCACACCCTTAGTGCCGGGCAAGAACATAATGCTACGAACGAGTTCAACGATCTTGGTGGATTTGCTAGCAAGGGATGTATCTAATAAATCTCGGACGTGAATAAACCCGACGACTTCATCAGATGATCCACGGACAACCGGATATCGTGAATGCGCTTTATCAACGGCTAATTCAATAGCCCTGCCCACCGTTAAAGATGCATCCATAAAATCAACTTCAGTGCGCGGCACCATAACTTCGTGCACTTGCCGCTCCGATGCGTTAAAGACTTCCTCAACAATGTCACGCTCTTCATCGGTTAATGCGGCATGGCCAGCGACTAGGTCAAGTAACTCTTCTTCGCTCATTGCGCTGCGCTGCTCTTTAGGATCAATACCAAAAGCACGAACAACAAAATCCGTTGACTTAGATAACAACCAGATTATTGGGCGAAAAACCTTGGCGATAACATCGATGATGCCTGCCGATGCCAGTGAGATTTCTTCTGATCGAAACAATGCAAGGCGCTTTGGTACCAGCTCGCCAAAGACGAGTGAGAAATATGCGATCACAAGGGTGACGCCAATAATCGACAGCGTTGTGCTGGCGCCACGAGAAAGACCCTTATCTTCAAGCCACGGGATTACGTAGCCGCCAAGCTTCTCAGCACCTAGCGCGGCCGATAAAAAGCCACACACAGTTACGCCTACTTGGGCAGCGGCTAAGAATCGGTTGGGGTTCTCGGTCAGCTTGGCAACGCGAGCGCCACGTTTTCCACGGATCGCTATCTGGCGGATCTGGCTATCGCGAAGTGAGATAAGAGCGATTTCAGCGGCGACAAACAACGCCGCCGTCAGAATCAGAGCCCCGACTATTGCAAGGTCGCCCAGCAAAGAGCCCAACGAATGTGATTCCATTATGTAGGCAACTATACGGCACCCCGAGAAAGCCTGGCCTTTGCATATTGCACCTTTACGCGTAATCTTGCCGCGTTGGCCCATCCGGGCCATCACCTTCATCCACGGACCGTCGGGCACGTACCTGCCCGGAGAAGGAGAGCAATCTCATGGCATCAGTAGTTTTCGAAGCCGCATCACGTATCTAT
>CAIXPV010000083.1 GCA_903921405.1 uncultured Actinomycetes bacterium | reverse complement strand
TGGAACCGTAAATTATTTTTATGGATTACCTGGTTGGAATATCAGCATCGCAGTCAAGGATGAAACGGGAACGGTTGCAGGCGTAGTTCATGCCCCGACCATCGATTCAACTTGGCATGCAGCCCGTGGCGGCGGTGCATTCTTAAATGGTGTTGCTATCGCATGTAATGAACCAATCGAATTGGACCGCGCACTATTTTCGACAGGCTTTGCTTATGATGTAATAGATCGAGGCAACCAATTGGATTTAATCAATCACTTTCTTCCTCGAATCCGCGATATTCGCCGAATTGGAGCTGCAGCTACTGATCTCTGCTTCGTCGCCTCAGGAATCGTTGATGGTTATCTGGAAACGGGTCTAAAGGAGTGGGATCTGGCGGCCGGAGCCCTCATCGCCTCTGAAGCTGGGGCTACCGTAACCACGCACTTATGGCGGGGAATGGAGCTAACGGTGGCCGGTGGCAGCCAACTTCACGGCCAAATCATGCGTGAGATTCCAGCCTAGGCTGGCTCGATTTACGCTCAGAGGCCCTTCTGTGGCAAGATACGCAGTCTGCACCTGCCAAAGCCGGTGCTTAATAGATGAAGATAAAAAAGGACGAATTCCATGAACATTCTTGACGCCGTAGATGCAGCTTCGCTGCGCAAAGACATCCCACAGTTCCGTGCTGGCGATGAGCTCAAGATTCACGTTCGCGTTATCGAAGGTAGCAAGAGCCGCCTTCAGGTATTTCAAGGAATCGTTATGCGTCGCCAAGGCGATGGCGTTCGCGAAACTTTCACCGTGCGTAAGGTTTCTTACGGCGTCGGCGTAGAGCGCACATTCCCAGTTCACACTCCAGTTATTGAAAAGATTGAGTTAATTAAGAAGGGCGATGTACGTCGCGCCAAGCTGTACTACCTACGCGATCTTCGCGGTAAGGCTGCAAAGATTCGCGAAAAGCGCGATGGCGTTGAAGGTTACGGCGATGGAATTCTTTCTACTCCAGAACCAGTCGCTGTTGTAGTTCCAGAAGCGGTCGTCGAAGCGCCAGTTGTTGAAGCAGTTGTCGAAGCGCCAGTTGTTGAAGCAGTTGTTGAAACTCCATCTGCTGAAGCAGTCGTTGAAGCGCCAGTCGCTGAAACTCCTGCTGAATAAATAGCTTCAATGCGCCGTAGAGGCTCCCTCCTTAGAGAGTTTCCAATCCTTGTAATAGTTGCATTACTTGTCTCTCTCTTTATTAAGACTTTTCTTGTTCAGTTTTTCTATATTCCATCGGGATCTATGGAAAACACCTTGCAGGTCCATGACCGGGTAGCGGTCAATAAACTTCCCTTTACCTCAAAACATATTTCTCGTGGTGATGTTGTTGTCTTCCGCGATCCTGCAGGCTGGCTCCCATATTATGAAGATAATTCGGGAAATAAGATTGTCACCGAAGTGAAGAACGTATTGGTTGCAGTAGGTGTTCTTCCAAACCCTACAAAGCAGTATTTAGTTAAGCGAGTAATTGGAATCGCAGGCGATCACGTTGTTTGCTGCACAAAAGAGGGCCTAGTACAGGTCAATGGCGTTGCAATCACAGAGCCATATATTTTTAAAGGCAATGTTCCAAGTGATATGGATTTTGATATCACTGTTGCAAAGGGAAAGCTTTGGGTAATGGGTGATCACCGCGGAGCAAGTGCTGATTCTCGTTATCACCAAGAAGATATTAATAAGGGAATGGTTCCGCTATCACGTGTCACCGGTCGAGTCTTTGCAGTAATTTGGCCATTTAAGAATCTGGCATATATTCCACAGATCGACGTTGTTAAGTAAGCCTTAATGAAAGTGATTGAGCAGCTGCTCATCAATGCAGGAATATCTCCTATTGCCGGTGTTGATGAAGCTGGTCGCGGTGCATGTGCAGGTCCGTTAGTGATTGCATCTGTAATCCTCAATGACCCTTTTGCGCCAGAGTTGTCAGTTGTGCGAGATTCAAAAGAGATATCAGAGAAGAAGCGCGAAGATATCTTTGAACTAATTCAATCAATCGCTGCATCTATTAGTGTTGTGATTGTTCCAGCACAAGAAGTTGATGCACGGGGTGTACATGCTGCAAATCTCGATGGGATGCGACGTGCGGTGCATGGTTTAGATCAAGTGCCTGCATATGTTTTAACTGATGGCTATGCGATCGAGGGGTTGGGACTTCCAAATTTAGCGGTGTGGAAAGGCGATCAAGTCGTTGTCAGTATTAGTGCAGCGTCGATAATTGCTAAAGTGACTCGTGATCGAATAATGCGCGATATGGATCTGCAATTTCCGCAGTATGCATTTGCAGGACACAAGGGATATATCACGGCCGCACACACGGCTGCGCTCAGTGAGCATGGCCCGTGCATAGAACATCGACGCTCATTTTCAAATATCGCCGCATTAATCCACAAGTAAAGCGCACACACGTGTAACTGTCAGGGCGCAAATTTATCGTCCGACCATGCAAAAAATAAGTAATCAACGTACAGGCGCCTTTGGTGAAGAGTTAGTAACGCAGTACTTAACGGCGCATCATGCAGAAATAGTTGAGCGCAATTGGAGAATCCGTGAGGGCGAGATTGACATCGTTGCGCTTATGCACAGTGGACTCTTTGCCTTTGTAGAAGTTAAAACCCGATCATCTGTAGCTTTCGGCCACCCATTTGAAGCGATTAACCGTGATAAAGCCCGACGTATGCAGCGACTTGCCTTGGGGTGGTTAGCAACACATGGCTGCTTGGGCTGTGATTT
>CAIXPV010000082.1 GCA_903921405.1 uncultured Actinomycetes bacterium | reverse complement strand
CGGCCTTGGTTTAACCTGGCATGAGGCCGCGCACTAGGTTGTCGTGGGAGCGTTGCCTTCCATAGCTGCAGTATCTTCTTCCTCTGTTGGAATTCGATCTGCTGCAATCAAACGTTTCTTGCCAATTGTTAAAACGATATTTCCCATACCTATTGAGACTGCGGTTAGCGCTAAGCAGAACTGCGGTGAAATATTATCGGAGAGCAAACCACCTACTGCAGCTCCGAATGACATCACGCTTCCTTCTACGGTCCAGAGCCAGGCCATATATGAAACGGCCGAGCCTTTTGGCCGAACCGCTTCCATGACCTCCCAGTAAAAAACTTGTATTGCGCCACCTACAAAACCTAAACAAGCACCGGCAATTGCCATAGACCAGCCCGGATATGTAAATGCCATCGGAATGGCAACTAAGAACCACATGAAGTATGTTCGTCGCAACGCTAATAGCGAAGAAGTACGTTTGGAAATTAGACCTGCAGCTAAACCACCGATGATGCTAGAAATACCCATAGCGGCAAAGACCCACGCTGTGCGGTGTGCAACGTTTTCAAGCGTCGCATATGCAGGAACGGCAACATCGAATAGACCCCAACCAAAACCGATAAAAGATCCTTCGAGCATCATTAAGCGCAATGCTGGATTACTCCATAATGAAGCAGCACCTTTTTCTTTCTTTTCTGGCTTCCAATCACGCGAAACGGGAACCATTGCTAGTGCGCCACCGCCGATACTCATGAAGATCGCCGCTGTAAGAAGTGGACTTCCTGGGTGGGAAGAAAGTGCCAATGTAGTAGCGATAACTGGTCCTAAAACTCCAGCGGTATTCATTACCGATGAATCAACGGCATAGGCTGTACGTAAGAAATCAGCTGGCACAATTGTTTTCCACAGTGGGCGCACAGAAAGATTAATTGGTGGCGCAGTAAGTCCCATCACGATTGCCATTGCAACAATTACGCGCGATGAGTGAGATGTGTTGACAACAATCATCATCGTCGCATAACCCGGTACCAAAATTCGAAGCGGCCACTTTTGACCGTATGTGTCGATCACCGAACCACGAATTCCGGCAGTCAAAGAGCCGGCCAATGAGTTGGCGCCAATTACCAGCCCGGCAATTGCGACGGATCCAGTCTCTTGTTGGGCCTTAAAGAATAGGGACAAACCGACCATTCCGTATGCCACTCGGGCTGGGAAAGCGGCAAGTACGAGCACCCATACGTTGGGGATCGAAAAGAGTTGCCGATAGCGCTTCATAGTTGTCTCATTCTAATGAATACGCCTGATTCTTGGAGTGGATTTGCTCCTTTATACGCTTAAACCGTACTCTTGCCCCTCAGCCGCAAAAGCGGGAACTACTACTCATCTATCCCTACGGAGCTCACTTGTCTACAACACCAGTAATTGCAATAAATGACATTGGATCAGCCGAAGATTTTCTAGCGGCAATCGAAGGAACAATTCGAAATTTTAATGACGGAGATCTCGTTACCGGAACAATCGTTCAAGTTGGTCGCGAAGAAGTTCTCGTCGATATCGGCTACAAAACTGAAGGTGTTATCCCTTCACGTGAGCTTTCAATTCGTCACGATGTAGACCCACATGAGATTGTTAAAGTTGGAGAAAGCATTGAAGCCCTTGTTCTGCAAAAAGAGGACAAAGAAGGTCGCCTGATTCTTTCTAAGAAGCGCGCACAGTATGAGCGTGCATGGGGAGACATCGAAGGCAAGAAAGAGCGCGACGAAGTTGTTATTGGAACGGTTATTGAAGTTGTTAAGGGCGGCCTTATCGTCGACATCGGACTTCGTGGCTTCCTGCCAGCATCCCTTGTTGAAATGCGCCGCGTACGCGATCTGACCCCATACATTGGCAAGCAGGTTGAAGCTCGAATTATCGAACTTGATAAGAACCGTAACAACGTTGTTCTTTCTCGTCGCGCATTCCTTGAGCAGACTCAGTCAGAGTCACGTACAACTTTCTTGAACCAGCTACAAAAGGGTCAAGTACGAACAGGAGTTGTTTCATCTATCGTGAACTTCGGTGCATTCGTAGATCTTGGTGGCGTTGACGGTCTCGTTCACGTTTCAGAGCTCTCATGGAAGCACATCGATCATCCAGGTGAAGTTGTTGAAGTTGGCGATGAAGTAACCGTTGAGGTTCTTGAAGTTGATTTCGAGCGCGAGCGTGTATCGCTGTCTCTCAAGGCAACACAAGAAGATCCATGGCAGGCATTTGCTCGCACTCACACAATCAATCAGGTTGTGCCAGGCGTTGTAACAAAGCTTGTTCCATTTGGAGCATTCATCCGCGTTCATGAAGGCATTGAAGGCCTTGTTCATATCTCAGAGTTGGCCGAGCGCCACGTTGAGATTCCAGAGCAGGTAGTTGCCGTTGATGATGAACTATTCGTCAAGATTATTGATATCGACTTAGAGCGTCGTCGTATCTCCCTTTCACTTAAGCAGGCCAATGAAGGACATGAGATTGAGATCGAAGCATTTGATCCAACTCAATATGGAATGGCTGCGCGTTATGATGCTGAAGGAAACTTCATCTATCCAGAAGGCTTCGATGCTGAGAGCCAAGAGTGGAAGCCAGGCTTTGAAACTGCACGTGAAGAGTGGGAGCAGCAATATGCTCAAGCTCAAGAGCGTTTCATGGCCCACAAGAAGCAGAAGGCAGAGGCCAAGGCCGCTGATGCTGCTGCAACACCAGAAGATGGCGTAGTTGAAGCCGTTGAAGAGGTTGCTACCACCGAATAGAAGTTAACTTAATAGAAAAGACCCGACACATACGTCGGGTCTTTTCTATTTACATAGGTTATTGTGCAAAACGCTATCCTTTATACATGCGCGTGATTGCTTTAACAGGTGGCATTGGAAGTGGGAAATCTTTGGCTGCCCAATATTTCGCAGAGCTTGGCGCTTTAGTAATCGATGCCGATCAGCTTGCGCGCGATGTGATTTCAAGAGGCACAGAAGGATTTGACGAAGTTGTTAGCTATTTTGGCGATTCGATTTTGAAAGATGGGGACATCGATAGACGCGCACTCGGTGAACTGGTTTTCAATGATTCTAAGGCAATGACAGTTCTTGAGGGAATCGTTCACCCTCGTGTTACTGCCGAATTCAATGAGGCGGTCCAATCGCTCTCGGGCGACCAGATACTTATCTATGAGATCCCTTTACTGTTTGAAAAGAAGGCACACGATAGATTCGATACCGTGATCACGGTAGAGGCCGATATGGAACAACGTATTGAACGCCTACGTGCCAAAGGGCTACATATGTCTGAGATCAATTCTCGCATCGCCGCACAGGCCACGCGTGAGCAAAGAGTGAGCGTTGCCGATTACGTCCTTGAAAATAGTGGTAGCCAGGATGATTTGCTGCGCCAAGTGGAGAATATTTGGGATGGATTAGTGTCGGCTTCAAACTAGACTTATGCAATGCGCCCAGTCTCAGATTTACAACGCCGAGTTGAGCCATTTCAAGTTATTAGTGATTATGTGCCAGCCGGTGATCAGCCAGAGGCTATCGCTGAAATCGCACGACGTTTTCAAGCAGGTGAACAAGATGTTGTTCTTTTAGGTGCAACAGGTACAGGAAAATCTGCAACAACTGCTTGGCTCATCGAGAAACTTCAGCGACCTACATTGGTTCTAGCACCCAATAAGACTTTGGCTGCCCAACTGGCTAATGAGTTCAGGGAGCTCTTGCCAAACAACGCTGTTGAATACTTTGTCTCTTATTATGACTATTACCAGCCTGAAGCCTACGTACCTCAGACCGATACTTTTATTGAGAAGGATTCCAGCGTCAATGATGAAGTCGAACGACTTCGACACTCGGCTACCAACTCACTTCTCACACGTCGCGATGTGATAGTTGTAGCAACGGTCTCGTGTATCTACGGCCTTGGAACGCCACAGGAGTACATAGATCGAATGGTCACTTTGCGAGTGGGTGATGAGATCGAACGGAATGCTCTGCTGCGTCGATTCGTTGATGTGCAGTACAAACGAAACGATATGGCCTTTGAGCGCGGAACTTTTAGAGTTCGTGGGGATACCATTGAAATAATTCCAATGTATGAAGAGCTCGCGATTCGCATTGAGATGTTTGGCGATGAGATTGAAAAAATCTCGACTTTACATCCCCTCACTGGCGAAATCATTCGCGATGAAACAGAGATGTATATTTTCCCTGCCACTCACTATGCAGCTGGACCTGAGACTATTAAACGGGCAATTGGCGACATTGAGGATGAACTACAGATTCAACTCAATCTCTTTGAAAAACAGGGCAAACTTCTAGAAGCGCAGCGCCTTCGCATGAGAACTACTTTTGATATTGAGATGATGGAGCAGATCGGTTTCTGCAGTGGTATCGAAAACTATTCACGTCATTTAGATGGTCGAGAGCCAGGATCTGCTCCTAATTGTTTGCTTGACTATTTTCCGGAGGATTTTCTCGTCGTCATTGATGAAAGCCACGTAACCGTTCCACAACTAGGGGCCATGTTTGAAGGCGATGCATCGCGTAAGCGGACCTTAGTTGAACATGGTTTTCGCTTGCCCAGCGCGCTAGATAACCGTCCGCTAAAATTCCCAGAATTCCTAGAACGCACAGGACAAAAGCTCTATCTATCGGCCACTCCAGGTAAGTACGAAATGGCCAAAGTTAATGGCGATGTCGTTGAACAAGTCATTCGCCCGACTGGTTTAGTAGATCCTCAGATAGTAATTAAACCTATTAAGGGGCAGATTGATGACTTGCTCCATGAAATAAAGATTCGTGCTGATAAGAATGAACGCGTTCTTGTTACGACTTTAACTAAAAAGATGTCAGAAGATTTAACGGATTACATGCAAGAAAAAGGTGTGCGGGTTAGATACTTGCACTCCGAGGTAGATACATTAAGACGAGTCGAACTACTGCGAGAGCTACGTACAGGTGAGTACGACGTATTAATTGGAATTAACTTACTGCGCGAAGGCTTGGATCTACCAGAAGTCTCACTCGTTGCAATTTTAGATGCCGACAAAGAGGGCTTTCTGCGCTCTGCGACTTCGTTGATTCAAACAATTGGACGTGCAGCTCGAAATGTTTCGGGTGAAGTGCATATGTATGCCGATAACATTACGGATTCGATGGCCAAAGCCATAGACGAAACAAATCGTCGTCGAGCCAAGCAAGTTGCATACAACCTAGAGCGCGGTGTCGATCCTCAACCACTTCGAAAGAAGATTGCAGATATTACCGACCTGATTAACCGAGAATCTGAAGATACCGAGGATCTATTGGCTGCCAATAAGAAGGCTAATCAAAAGAGCGCTCCATCGGTCGGTCTCTACAGCAAGGCTTTGGTTACCCTGCCGCGACAAGATTTAATGGCGTTGATAGGCTCCCTGACTGACCAGATGAAAAATGCTGCAGCAGAGTTACAGTTTGAGGTCGCGGCTCGGTTGCGTGATGAGATTAAGATCTTAAAGAAAGAGCTACGTTCAATGGAAGAGGCAGGGGTTTAGTGAGTATCGATAAGCTAATTGTGCGCGGAGCACGCGAACACAATCTCAAAGATGTCTCTATTGAGCTGCCTCGAAACTCACTGATTGTTTTCACGGGGCTTTCGGGTTCAGGAAAATCCTCGCTAGCCTTCGACACCATTTTCGCGGAAGGTCAAAGGCGATATGTCGAATCTTTATCGGCATATGCCCGCCAGTTCTTGGGCCAGATGGATAAGCCAGATGTGGATTTCATTGAAGGTTTGTCTCCTGCAGTATCGATTGATCAGAAATCTACAAATCGAAATCCTCGCTCCACTGTAGGCACAATTACTGAGGTCTATGACTACCTTCGTCTTCTCTTTGCACGCGCAGGACGCCCGCACTGTCCTCAATGCGCGAAATTGGTGTCGCGCCAATCTCCACAAGCAATCGTTGACCAAATTCTGGCAATGCCAGCCACAACAAAGTTTCAAGTCTTAGCGCCAGTTGTTCGTGCTCGAAAAGGTGAGTTCCTTGAACTATTTGCCGAACTTATTACCCAGGGTTATTCACGTGCGCGCGTTGATGGTGTTGTCGTGGCGCTCACAGAGGTTCCGAAATTAAAGAAACAGGAAAAACACACGATTGAAGTTGTCGTTGATCGACTTACCGCAAAGGCAGAGAGTAAGACTCGACTCACAGACTCAATTGAGACCGCATTGCGATTAGCGTCAGGCATTGTGATTTTAGATTTTGTTGACTCAAAGTCGGCCGATAAAGAGCGAACATTTAGTGAGCATTTAGCTTGTCACGACTGCAATTTGTCTTTTGAAGAGCTCGAACCTCGCTCATTCTCATTTAACTCTCCTTTTGGCGCTTGCCCTGAGTGTTCAGGTATCGGAACAAAGCTTGAGGTCGATGAAGATCTCATCATTCCCGATGACTCGATTTCAATCAACGATGGAGCGATCGCGCCATGGTCTGGTGGGCAATCCTCAGATTACTTCATTCGCCTTCTAGAGGCTTTAGCCAAGGACATGCCATTCTCCCTGAGCACTCCATGGAAGAAGATTTCGGTTAAGGCGCGCGATGCCATTATCAATGGCTACGAATACGAAATTAAGATGAAGTACAAGGGCCGTTACGGTACAAAGAACTACACAACCGGTTTTGAAGGCGTTGTTCCTTTTATTCACCGCCGACATAGCGAAACCGATAGCGATTACAGCCGAGATAAATACGAAGCGTATATGCGCCAGATTCCGTGTCCTGTGTGTAAAGGGGCTCGACTCAAGCCTGAAGTACTAGCAGTAACTATTGGCAACAAGAATATTGCCGAGATAACCGAACTCTCAATTTCGGAGTGCGCTGATTTTCTTAAACATATCAAGCTCAATAAGCGCGAGGCTCAAATCGCCGAACGCGTGATGAAGGAAGTCCATGCGCGCCTTGGTTTCTTGCTCGATGTCGGCCTTGATTATTTATCGTTAGCACGCCCAGCGGCAACACTATCTGGGGGAGAAGCTCAACGCATTCGCCTTGCTACCCAGATTGGCAGCGGACTAGTCGGAGTTCTCTATGTACTCGATGAGCCAAGCATTGGTCTTCATCAACGTGATAATCGGCGATTGATTGAGACACTGACGCATTTGCGCGATCTTGGAAATACTCTGATTGTCGTTGAACACGATGAAGAAACTATTCGCACCGCCGACTGGATTGTAGATATTGGACCTGGCGCAGGTGAACATGGCGGCCATGTGGTGGTTTCTGGAAGCTATGAAGAGCTGATTGCATCAAAGGAGTCAATCACTGGTGCATACCTATCTGGTCGCAAATCAATCGCAATTCCTCAAACACGCAGACCGGTTGATCTCAAACGAGTGCTGACTGTTAAAGGTGCTAAAGAAAATAACCTTCAAGATATCGATGTCCAGGTACCACTGGGGGTCTTTGTTTCAGTCACTGGTGTTAGCGGCTCTGGTAAGTCCACGTTAGTAAACGATATTTTGTATACAACTCTTGCCAATAAATTAAATGGAGCACGACTTGTACCCGGTCGCCATCGAAGTGTGACGGGTGTCGATTTGCTCGATAAAGTTGTTCACGTTGATCAATCACCAATCGGTCGTACGCCTAGATCTAACCCTGCTACGTATACTGGCCTATTCGACAAAGTCCGTGCACTCTTTTCTGAAACTACCGAAGCCAAGATCCGTGGCTATCAACAGGGCCGCTTCTCCTTTAACGTAAAAGGTGGTCGTTGCGAAAACTGTTCTGGTGATGGAACCATCACTATTGAAATGAATTTTTTGCCTGATGTATATGTACCGTGCGAAGTCTGTCACGGGGCGCGTTATAACCGCGAAACCTTGGAAGTACATTACAAGGGCAAGACCATCGCCGATGTATTGAATATGCCAATTGAGGAAGCTCACGCATTCTTTGAATCTGTACCAAATATCGCGCGTTTTCTTAAGACGCTCAATGATGTTGGTTTGGGATATGTCCGCCTTGGTCAATCTGCACCAACTCTTTCAGGCGGTGAAGCCCAGCGCGTAAAACTGGCTACCGAACTACAACGCAGATCTACTGGTCGAACAATCTATGTTCTAGATGAACCAACAACTGGCCT
>CAIXPV010000081.1 GCA_903921405.1 uncultured Actinomycetes bacterium | reverse complement strand
CTAGCTGCTTCTGGTGCCATTGCAGGACTTGCTGGACTTCCTGCAGTACTGGGAGAGACCCATGCTTTCAATATGGGTTTCCGTACAGGTATTGGCTTCTCTGCAATCGCCGTAGCGCTCTTAGGTCGTAACAATGCAGTTGGTATGGCGATCAGCGCATTGCTCTTTGGATTCTTAGAAGTGAGCTCGCGCTCATTAGAGCTCATTGACATCGCCCCAGAGACTTATGTAATCATGCAAGGCTCGATTCTCTTGTCCTCTGTGATTGCCTATGAAGTGGTTCGCCGTTACAAATTAACTCTGCAGAGTAAAGAGCTAGCAAAGGCGGTCCAAGCATGAAGATGATTAAATCTCCGAAGCTATTGGTCAATGCTTTTGCCGTTGTCTTGATCTTGTCGATTGTTCGCCAAATAACTGGTGCGACAGATTTAACTAGCATTGGTACCGCATCGGCTGCGTTGCTGCTGTCAGTTCCAATTGTTTTGGCTGGACTCGGTGGACTTTTCTCTGAGCGCTCCGGTGTTGTCAACATTGGCCTAGAAGGCATGATGATCATGGGCGCGTGGGCAGGTGGAATGATTGGTACCAAACATGGTCCGTGGGTTGGATTAATCGCAGCTATTGTATTTGGAGCAACTGGCGCACTGCTTCATGCAGTAGCAACAATTACTTTTGGCGTCGATCATGTTGTATCGGGCGTTGCGATCAATATTATCGCCGCTGGACTTGTTCGATACATGTCTACAATTTTGTATAAGAGCGGTGCCTGGCTTGGACCATCACAGTCACCAGATGTAGCATCGATCGGCATGAATGGAGTTCCGGTTTTATCGGGCGGAACCTACTTTGGTTGGAAAAGCCCTGATTTATTGAGTTCTCTTGCTGAAAAACACTGGTTTTTTATCTCTGATCTAGCTGCAATCCTGCGTGGCCTTACAGGCGATCTTTCATACGTAACGATCATCGCCATGATTTTTGTGCCACTCTCTGTTTTTGTGCTGTGGAAGACATCCTTTGGTCTGCGCCTTCGCAGTGCAGGTGAAGCGCCAATTGCCGCTGAATCATTGGGCGTAAATGTGTATGCGATGAAGTACGCCGGAGTAATGATTTCGGGAGCACTTGCCGGACTGGGCGGTGGCTTCTTAGCTATTGTGGCAGCAAATCACTATCAAGAGAATCAAGTTGCAGGTCGCGGATACATTGGACTTGCTGCGCTGCTATTTGGAAATTATCGCCCTGGTGGAATCTTGATGGGCGCAGGTCTGTTTGGTTTTGCAGATGCGTTGCAGCTTCGAGATTCAGCATCGATTCACGCACTCATTCTTCTTATTGTCTTAATTTTGGTCTTCCTCGTTATACGCGATCTTCGCAAAGGTAAGTTACTAAAGGCCGCACTGACGCTTGGCTTTGCAGCTTTATCACTGTGGTACTACTTGGCCGTTGATGAACTTCCAGGCCAGTTAGTAACAATGACTCCATATATAACGACCTTACTTGTCATGGCGGTTGCATCTCAACGATTGCGTATGCCTGCTGCCGACGGTATTCCATATCGTCGCGGTGGATTGCGATGAGCGAGATTAACTGGGAGCAGTTACAGACTGCAGCAATTGCTGCGATGAAAACTGCATATGCTCCATATTCAAAGTTTCCGGTGGGCGTTGCAGCTCTCGTGAATGATGGCCGAATCGTCTCGGGCTGTAACGTTGAAAATGCTAGTTATGGTTTAGGTCTATGTGCCGAGTGCGGATTAGTCTCCAATTTAATTGCAACTGGTGGCGGACGTTTAGTTGCAATTCTCTGCGTCGATGGTCAAGGAAATTATCTAGCGCCATGTGGTCGATGCAGGCAGTTATTATTTGAGCACGGTGGATCTAACGCACTGCTTATGACCGATGATGGAGCTCAAACCATGGCCACAATGTTGCCCTGGGCCTTTGGTCCAGATGATTTAGACCGTAACGAGCGGTAAATATCACCCATGGAAGCCTTCTCTGCCACTGAAATCATCGCTGCAAAACGGGATCGACACTCATTAACTGATCCACAAATCGACTGGATCATTGATGCATATACGCGCGGTGCTGTAGCTGACGAACAAATGTCGGCGTTACTGATGGCGATTTTGCTCAACGGTATGGAGTCACGAGAAATTTCACGCTGGACCGATGCGATGATTAGTAGCGGCGAACGAATGAACTGGTCGGCACTTTCTCGCCCAACAGTTGATAAGCATTCAACTGGGGGAGTCGGTGACAAGATTACCTTGCCGTTGGCACCATTAGTTGCCGCATGTGGCGCAGCGGTTCCACAGTTATCAGGTCGTGGCCTTGGGCATACCGGTGGAACTCTGGATAAGTTGGAGTCAATTCCTGGGTGGCGCGCATCGTTATCAAATGAAGAGATGCTCAAAGTTTTACAAGATGTTGGCGCAGTAATTTGTGCAGCAGGAGCTGGCTTAGCACCAGCTGATAAAAAACTCTATGCATTGCGCGATGTCACGGCAACAGTTGAAGCGATTCCACTTATTGCATCTTCTATTATGAGTAAGAAGATTGCTGAAGGAACAAGTGCGCTGGTTCTAGATGTTAAAACCGGTGCCGGTGCTTTCATGAGTGATCCAGCAAAGGCTGCAGAACTAGCTCACGTAATGGTGGGGCTTGGAAAACGCGCTGGAGTCAAGACTGTAGCTCTAGTTACTGCAATGGATGTACCGCTTGGTTTGACTGCAGGCAATGCGCTGGAGGTTCGCGAATCCGTTGAAGTCCTGGCAGGTGGAGGACCATCTGACATTGTTGAACTTACGGTTTTACTTGCACGCGAAATGTTAGAGATCGCCGGTATAAAAGGCGCTGATCCTGCAGATGCGTTAAAGAACGGTAAAGCTATGGATGTATGGCGTCGAATGATTAGCGCCCAAGGCGGAGATCCAGATGCCAAACTTCCAGTAGCCAAAGAAAACATTGTTGTTAGTGCACAATCATCAGGCACTGTATTGGCCATGGATGCAATGGCCGTAGGTCTTGCCGCCTGGAGACTTGGTGCAGGGCGTACCCGTCAGGGTGAAGCGGTACAAGCGGGTGCGGGCATTGAAATACACGCTAAGCCAGGTGACAAAATCCAGGCCGGAGCACCACTGTTCACTTTACATACAGATACGCCAGCGGCTTTTGTACGCGCACAGGAAGCACTCATTGATAGCGTAACTATTGGAGATTTACCTGCCAGTGGAAAAGTAGATAGATTGCCATTAGTACTTGAACGAATCGTTGATTAAGGGGCACACACAATGGCTATGAATAGCATTCCGACAGCAGATCAAATCAAGCGCGTTCCAAAGGTGTTGCTCCATGATCACTTAGATGGCGGACTGCGCCCACAAACAATTATTGATATTGCACAAGAGATTGGCTATACCGCACTGCCAACCCATGATGCCAACGAGCTTGCCACATGGTTCCGTGAATCCTGTGACTCAGGTTCGCTTGTACGGTACTTAGAGACTTTCTCTCACACCATTGCAGTTATGCAGCGTCGCGAAGATATTATCCGTGTGGCTCGCGAATGCGCTTTAGATCTTGCGCGAGACGGCGTTGTCTATGCCGAAGTACGCGGAGCACCTGAACTATTTACCGAACAAGGTCTCTCGATGTCAGATGTCGTTGAGGCAACTATCGAGGGATATAAGTTAGGCATGGCCGATGCTGCCGCTGAAGGCTTTACAATCTCAGTCTTTTCACTGCTGTGTGGAATGCGTCAAAACAAGAGGTCACAAGAAGTTGCCGAGCTAGTTGTTAAGTATCGCGGCAAAGGCGTTGTTGGTTTTGATATCGCTGGACCTGAAGATGGTTTTCCACCGAGTGATCAAAAAGAAAGTTTTGATTACTTACGAAAAGAAGATGCTCACTACACAATTCACGCAGGTGAGGCATATGGAATTCCATCTATTTGGGAGGCGATTCAGATCTGTGGCGCCGAGCGTTTAGGTCACGGGGTACGAATTATCGATGATATTGATTTCTCTGGACCAGAACCCAAGTTAGGTCAGTTGGCATCCTATGTTCGAGATCGACGCATTCCATTAGAGCTTTGTCCAACATCTAATTTGCAGACTGGGGCAGCAAAGAGTTATGCCGAGCACCCTATTGGCGCCTTAGCCCGCCTGCGTTTTCGAGTGACGTTAAATACAGATAATCGACTGATGAGTCAGACATCTATGAGTCTTGAGATGCGTGAGGCAGTCAAAGCCTTCAATTGGGATTTAGCTGAACTTCAGAGAATCACCATCAATGCGATGAAAAGTGCATTTATCTCTTACCCAGAACGTTTAAAGATTATTGATAGCATCATTAAACCTGGTTATGCGAAAATTGCATCTGAGTAATGATTGATTTTAACGACCCTGCCTTTGTAGCCGATCCATATTCAGGACTCTCTGAGCTTCGTAGCTTTGGTAAACCTGTATGGCATGAAGGTTTGAATATGTTCTTAGCTGCCGTTCATGGTGATGCTAACGATGTATTTCGTAATAAATCACTTGGTCGAATATTCATTGATAAGAAACCTGAATTCGAATGGGAGACCTTTAACTGGCTGCACTCAGATTCAATATTGGATAGTGAACCACCTAAGCACACACGTTTGCGTGCATTAGTTGCTAAGGCTTTCAATCGCCAGAAAATCGAAGGAATGCGCCCGGCTATCGAGCGCATCACCACGCAGTTACTAGAACAGATAGATATAAAAGTTAAGAGTGGAGTGAGCTTCGATTTAATCGCAGATTATGCCGAACCATTACCTGTTCGAATAATCGCCGACTTGTTGGGATTTCCAGAGTCTGAGGAACATCTGCTGCGACCATGGTCGCAAGCAATAGTCAAGATGTATGAAGTTAATCCAACGCAGCAGTATCAGCTGGAGGCTCAAGCAGCTGCAGGGGAATTTGCCGCCTATGTTCGTGATTTGGCAGAGCATCGAAAGAAGAATCCTGGAACTGATTTGATTACCGATCTTGCAATGGTTGAAGAAAACGGTGAAAAACTTAATTCACATGAGTTAGTAGCAACATGTGTACTACTTCTAAACGCCGGCCATGAAGCCAGCGTGAACGCCTTTGGCAATGGAATGGTCGCCGCCCTTAAGCGCCCTGACCAAGTGAGGTTATTGAGAGAAAATCCACGTGCCATAACCGAGACTGCCCTTGAAGAGTTCATGCGCTTTGATGCGCCGCTACAGCTATTTGAGCGCACAGCAACGAAAGATACCCAGCTTGGGGGCGTAGATATCGCCGAGGGTCAAAAGATTGCCGCACTGATTGGAGCCGCAAATCGTGATGGTGGCGTCTTTACCGATGCCGATGACATGGACTTAACGCGTGATCCTAATCCGCATATCGGTTTTGGTGCAGGAATCCATTTCTGTCTAGGCGCGCCACTTGCTCGACTTGAAATGGGTGTTTCTCTGCCAGCACTATGGGAAAAATATCCAACAATGCAGTTAGCAAGTGAGCCAATCCGTAGGCCAACATTTGTTCTGCGCGGTTATGAAAGTGTTTCAATCTCAGTCTGAGAAGGATAAGAAGATTGCGCACCTTTGCGCGTGACACTCAATGATGCAACTTTAATTCCAAGTTCAACTGCTTCGGCTGCACCCTTACCGCTAGCTAGACCAAAAGCAAATGTTCCAACAAAGGCATCACCAGCACCTGTCGTATCGACCGCCTTTACCGAAGGCGCGCTTACTCGTGTAAGCGTTGAATCGCTTGCGACTAAGACGGCGCCTTGAGATCCAAGGGTAACGATTGTGTTTCTACCTGGTCTAAAGTTAGACAAACTATTTTCATCACTAGCCTCGTG
>CAIXPV010000080.1 GCA_903921405.1 uncultured Actinomycetes bacterium | reverse complement strand
TACTTGGAGTCTTATCGGCCTTAATTGCTGCCCTGCGCCCACTAGGGGCTGGCGTTGTAGGTATCGAACCGATGTGGTTTCTTTTAATATTAAGTGCACGTGTATTTGGTCCATCATTTGGTTTCTTACTCGGACTCACAGCCACGTTAGTTTCGGCCCTATTAACCGGCGGCATTGGACCATGGCTTGGCTATCAAATCTTTGCCGCAGCCTGGATTGGATTGCTAGCTGGACTTCTTCCTGGACGCAGATCTCTTCGAGGAATGAAGGAGATCGCAATGCTGATTCTTTTCGCTGTATGTGCCAGCGAACTCTTTGGCATTTTGATGGATCTGCAGTTCTGGCCTTGGGCAGTCAGTGGGCAAACGCAGGTTTCCTATATTCCTGGCGGCATACTAAATGAAAATATTTCACGTTTTTTCACGTTTCATTTTCTCACCGCTATGGCCTGGGATGTGCCGCGAGCATTCTTCACCGCAACATTAATTGCCGTAGCAGGTAGCCCTGTGTTAAGTGCACTGCGTCGTACGTATGTACGTGCAGCCTTCTTATCGCCTGTTGAATTTAGCGAACGTGTGATGGAACAAAGGGAAGTTTAATAACTTCAACAATGCTATCTCTGCCGCGTACATCAATAGTTAAGTGATCCCCAACTTTGACTGATGTATCTAGCAATGCAAGCCCAATACCCACTTTGAGCGTAGGTGAAAAAGTTCCGCTAGTAACAAGTCCTAACTCGCTTCCTTCACTATTCTTTACAACCATATGGCCTCGTGGAATTCCGCGGTCAAGGGATTTAACTGCCACGCTTTTTTTGCCAGAACCATCTGCTCGCTGGGCCCGTAAAACGGAACTTCCTAAGAAATCACCTTTATCCCAACCAATAGCCCAAGAAGCACTTGCTTGAACTGGTGTTATTTCTAATGAAAGCTCATGACCGTGCAATGGGTATCCCATCTCTGTACGCAATGTATCGCGCGCACCAAGGCCACAGACAAGTCCACCGTGAGGGGCAATGGCATTTACTAATGCATCCCATACACGTGAAGCATCGGCAACAAGCGGAAGTAGCTCATAGCCAAGTTCACCTGTGTAGCCCGTGCGACAGAGAATAACTTGCGCTCCATCAATGTTTACGTGAGTGAAAGCCATATAGTCGATATCGGTGTTGACTCCCAATGACTGCATGACCTTTGGCGCCAATGGGCCTTGCACTGCGATGACTGCAAAATCATTGTGAAGGTTGGTCACTGTAATTGTCGGTGGAACATGTTGCTGCAAAAGTGCAACAACATCACTGGTATTTGATGCATTTGGAACCAAGAAGAAATCACTCTCGCTATTGCGATAGGCAATTAAGTCATCAATGACCCCACCGGACTCATTACATAAGAGTGTGTACTGGGCAGATCCGTTATCGATTCGCTTCAAGTCATTGGTAAACATGGAGTTTAAAAACTCAAGGGAACCTGGTCCTTTCACGCTGGCCTTGCCTAAGTGAGAGACATCGAAGATTCCAACCGCGTTGCGCACTGCGGAATGCTCGGCCAAAACCCCGGCCCCGGCATATTCAATGGGCATCATCCAGCCACCAAAATCAGCCATTTTTGCGTTAAGTGCTAGGTGTTTATCATTTAAAGGCGAGGTCTTCATTGTGCAAACCTATCAAGACATCTACTACGCTGATAGCCATGACAACACTAAAGATCTCAGACGGCGTAATCAAGGATGAAGTTCTCGTACTTGGATTGGCGATGACTAATTCAAAGGCGGGCTTAGTTGTTGAATCTGGCGACTTAGTTATTGATACTAAATCAATTCTTGCCTCGCTCATTGAGATGGGCGCCACAGGCAAAGCCGATGAAGTGATTAAAGTACCCGGCACTACAGTTCGAATGATGGTCTTTACAGGTCTTGGCAAAAAGAGTGGTGTCTACTCTCATGAGGTTTTGCGTCGCGCAGCTGGCGCCGCATCACACGCTCTGGATGGCTCAACTGGTGCAACCTTTGCGATGCCGTCAGAGTCATTAGAGAGTGTGGCAGCTGTCGCAGAGGGCGCCGCACTTGGCGCATATGTATTCAACGAGTTTCGTGGCTCTTCTAAATCTGAGCATAAGGCCGCCATTAAGAGCATCACGGTTTATAGCAAATTAGCAAGTAAGGCCGATGCTAAATCAGCGATTACCCGTGCACGAATTATTGCCGACTACACATTCTTAGTGAGAGATCTCATTAATACTCCACCGAGTCATTTAACTCCAGAGACTTTTTCTAAGAAATTAGTTGCAGCAGTGAAAGCTGCAGGCGGTGCTAAAGCCGGGTTGAACGTCAGCGTCTTAGATGAAAAACAACTTAAAGCACAGGGCTTTGGTGGAATTGTTGGAGTTGGACAGGGTTCGGCTAATCCCCCACGACTTCTGCATATTTCATATACACCGAAAGCGGCAAGGAAGCGCTTTGCCTTCGTTGGCAAAGGAATCACCTTTGATACTGGCGGATTAAACCTTAAGCCGGGTCTAGGTATGGAAGCTATGAAATCAGATATGAGTGGCGCCGCCGCTGTGTGTGCAGCAACGTTAGCAATCGCGGCGTTGAAACTTCCTATTGCAATTGAAGCATGGGCTCCGCTTGCCGAGAACATGCCAAGTGATAAGGCAACTCGTCCAAGTGACATCATTACAATCTTTGGCGGCAAAACTATCGAGGTTCTGAATCCAGATGCCGAAGGACGTTTAGTTTTAGCCGATGGATTGGTTAAGGCGCAAAGCAGCAAAAATAAACTTGATGGCATCATCGATGTTGCTACGTTAACCGGCGCTCAAGTTATTGCTCTCGGTACGCGAACAAGTGCCGTCATGACAAACAATGAGTCATTCTCGGCCGAATTCTTGGATGCCGCTTCGCAAAGTGGTGAGCAGTTCTGGCCAATGCCCCTTCCTCAAGAGCTACGAGCATCTCTTGATTCACCAGTTGCCGATATGGCAAACATTGGTGACAAAAGCGGTGGCATGTTGGTTGCCGGCCTATTTCTCAAAGAGTTCATCGCCGAGGATCTACCGTGGCTTCACCTAGATATTGCAGGCCCCGCCTTTAATACGGCATCGGCCCATGGTTACACCCCAGTTGGTGGCACGGGAGTAGCGATGCGCTCACTTGTGACATTGGCTGAAAAGGCATAAATCTGCCCATTGGGTACTTTCGCACTCAGTACGGCAAGATAGAGCCCTGTCTTCCGGGAGGTTTTATACGTGTCTGAGTTTGATCTAGTCATTTTAGGTGGCGGCAGTGGCGGCTACGCCTGCGCCCTTCGAAGTGCTCAACTTGGACTCTCGGTAGTTTTGATCGAGGCCGACAAGGTTGGCGGCACGTGCCTACATCGCGGATGTATTCCCACTAAGGCTCTTCTTCATAGCGCCGAAATCGCCGATGGCGCTCGTGAAGGCGTTCGCTTTGGTGTGAAGTCAAGCTTTGATGGAATCGATATGGCTGGGGTCAATAGTTACAAAGATGGCGTTGTCTCACGTTTGCACAAAGGCCTACAAGGTTTAGTTAAGTCTCGATCAATAACGTACGTAGAAGGTCATGGAAAGTTAACCTCAAAAAATACCATTGAGGTCAATGGCCAGACATACACTGGAAAAAATATTGTCCTTGCAACTGGATCGTATGCAAAGACACTTCCCGGAATTGAGATCGATGGAGTTCAAGTGATCACATCAGATCATGGAACCAAACTAGATCACGTTCCAAAGAGCGTCATTGTTTTAGGTGGCGGCGTTATTGGTTGCGAGTTTGCTTCAGTCTGGAAATCCTTCGGTTCAGAAGTAACAATCATTGAGGGTCTGCCACATTTAATTGCCTTAGAAGATGAGTCGTCCAGCAAGCAGTTAGAGCGAGCATTCAGAAAACGCGGGATCAATTTTGAGCTTGGCGTATTCTTTAAATCACTTACTAAAAATAAGGATGGCGTAACTGTCACTTTAGAAGATGGCAAGACATTTTCTGCCGAACTTCTTATGGTCTCAGTTGGTCGTGGCCCAGTCTCTGCAAATCTTGGCTATGAAGCTGCAGGCATCACGATGGATCGCGGCTACGTGCTGGTTGACGATAAGTGCCGAACAAATATTCCGGGAATCTGGGCTGTAGGAGATCTCATTCCCACCCTTCAATTAGCCCATGTTGGCTTTGCCGAAGGCATCTTAGTCGCCGAAGAGATCGCAGGTCTTAATCCTCGAGCAATTAACTACGATGGAATTCCACGTGTTACATATTCAGATCCTGAAGTTGCCTCAGTTGGTCTAACAACCGCTGAAGCTAAAAAGCGCGGGCATGACGTCGTTGAACTAAGTTATGACTTGGCAGGAAATGGCAAGGCTCAGATTCTCAATACTGCTGGTTCCATTAAGTTAATCGCCGAAAAGAATGGTCCAATCCTTGGCGTCCACATGGTTGGTGCACGTGTGGGTGAGTTATTAGCCGAAGCTGAATTAATATTTAATTGGGAGGCGCGAGCAGTTGATGTCGCATCTCTGATTCACGCACACCCAACGCTTTCAGAGGCAATGGGTGAGGCTCACATGGCACTTGCAGGCAAACCGCTTCACGCACACGGATAACCAAGGAGAGAAAACAATGACATTTTCCGTAAAGATGCCAGCGCTCGGTGAGAGCGTTAGCGAAGGAACTGTTACACGTTGGCTAAAGGCCGAGGGCGATCATGTCAATGTAGATGAAGCGCTCCTTGAAGTATCAACCGATAAAGTCGATACCGAAATTCCATCTCCTGTTGCTGGAACTCTGACAAAGATTCTTGTTCAAATCGATCAAACTGTTCCAGTTGGTGCAGAGCTTGCAGTAATTGCCGATGGAGTTCAATCATCGGCACCAGTTGTAGCCGCACCAGTTGTAGCCGCACCAGTTGTAGCCGCACCAGTTGTAGCCGCACCAGTTGCAGCCGCACCAGTTGTAGCTGCAACCACTGCTGGAACGGTTATAACAATGCCAGCCTTGGGTGAGAGCGTAAGTGAAGGAACCGTTACACGTTGGCTTAAAAATGTTGGTGACTCAATCGCAGTTGATGAAGCCTTACTTGAAGTATCAACCGACAAAGTAGATACAGAAATCCCATCTCCCGTTGCTGGCATATTGCTTGCAATTGACGTCCCAGTTGATACAACTGTTGCAGTCGGTGCACGTCTTGGACTCATCGGTGTTACCGGCGCAGCACCAGTAACGGTTGCACCCATAACGATTGCACCAGTTGCAGTTGCTCCAGTGGCGTCCCAACCAGTGATTCACGTTGCTGTGTCCGAGATTGCAGCCCCAGTTGTTGCAGCCCCAGTTGTTGCAGCATCGATTGCACAACCGACAGATGTTTACGTAACTCCCCTAGTTCGACGTTTAGCAAGTGATTTGGGAGTAAATCTGGCCGCGGTGAAGGGCTCTGGTATCGGCGGACGTATTCGCCGAGAAGATGTCGAAGCAAT
>CAIXPV010000079.1 GCA_903921405.1 uncultured Actinomycetes bacterium | reverse complement strand
CGGACTTGCACGCGAACTAAATCTTGATGCTGAAGGTATCGAGATGGGGCCATCTGTTATGGATGCAGCACTCGCAGCAGATCTAGCACTTCCAATCGAAGATCTAGATCTAACAGTTCGTTCATACAACTGCTTGAAGCGCGAAGGCATTCACACAGTTGGTGAGTTGGTTGGTCGTTCAGAGGCTGATCTACTTGATATCCGTAACTTTGGTTCAAAATCAATCGATGAGGTCAAGGCAAAGCTTGTCTCAATGGGAATGTCTCTTAAGGACAGCCCAGCAGGATTTGATCCAACACAGCACCAAAACTACAACGCATCAGTCGACGATGATTTCGTCGATGCAGAGCAGGCTTAGGAGATAAGAAATGCCAACACCAAGTAAAGGTCCTCGTCTGGGTTCAGGCCCATCACATGAGCGACTACTCCTCCGCACACTTGCAGAGCAGTTGTTCGAGCACGGCAAGATCACAACAACCGAGGCAAAGGCTAAGCGCCTGCGTCCATTAGCGGAAAAACTAATTACATTCGCTAAGAAGGGTGATCTTCCAGCTCGCCGCCAAGTTATGGCTCAGATTTCAAATAAGAGTGTTGTACATACACTTTTCACTGTAATCGGACCACGCTTTACAGCGCGCAATGGTGGCTACACACGCATCACAAAGATTGGGCCACGCAAGGGCGATAACGCTCCAATGGCAGTAATCGAAGTTTTAACTGAGAAAGATAACTAAGCTTTAAAAACTTAGAAATTTATTCTTATGTCGGAGCCCACTCTCTACCCAGAGAGTGGGTTTCTTCGTTTGCGGATTGATTTGGCCTACGACGGCACTAATTACTCTGGATGGGCTAAACAGCCTGATCGTCGCACAATCCAAGAAGAGCTTGAAAACACCTTAGCTAAAATTACACAAAGCCCAATTGAAACTATTGTTGCCGGCCGCACCGATGCCGGAGTCCATGCAAGCGGGCAAGTAATTCACGTCGATGTACCTGACACACTTGATTTGAAGGAATTACCTTTTAAGTTAAATCGCATGCTCGATGAAGATATTCGCATATTGCGAGTTACAGTAATGACGCAAGGCTTCCATGCTCGATTTAGCCCAACTCAACGCAGTTATACCTACAAGATTTTAGATGCCAATCAAGTCGTTTCTCCTCTGCATCGCTTAGATGTTGCTCCGTGGTATCGCGCGTTGGATGTTGATGTTTTAAATGCTGCCAGCGCGTTACTGATCGGTAAGCATGACTTTGCCGCATTTTGTAAGTTCCGTGAAGGTGCAACGACTGTGCGCACTTTAGTAAGGTTTAACTGGCTCCGTGATGAAGAAGGTTATTTAGTCGCCGATATCGCAGCCGATGCTTTTTGCTACTCAATGGTGCGCAACTTAGTTGGCGCTGTCGTTTGTGTAGCTGAAGGTCGCAATAGCCTGGACTGGATTGTGGCGATGTTGGCCAATAAAGAGAGGGTCCCGGACTCACTTGTCTTTGAAGCTCGTGGATTAACACTTCGCCACGTTGATTACCCAGGTAGTAACTAGTGGGACATATCGATGTAAGCGCCGTTGATTACTCGCTCTCTGACGGTCGAGTACTTCTGAACGATGTCAGTTTTCGTGTTGGGGATGGCGCAAAAGTTGCTTTGATCGGCGCTAACGGCTCGGGGAAAACAACGCTCTTTCGCATGATTAGTGGTGATTTACAACCAGACTCCGGACAAGTTTCAATTACTGGTGGCCTTGGCGTCATGCGACAGTTCATTGGCTCTGTACGAGATAACACCACCGTGCATCAAATGCTGTTATCTGTTGCACCTAAGCGAATTCGTGAGGCTGCAGCACTTGTCGAAAGCGCCGAAGCACACATGAATGACAAGGATTCCGAGAAATCACAGATGGCATATGCCCAAGCGATCATTGGCTGGGGAGATGCTGGTGGTTACGAGTATGAAGTTATGTGGGATGTCTGTTGTACGGCAGCTCTGGGTAAATCATTTGATGATGTTGCAAAACGCGAAGTCAATACATTATCTGGGGGAGAGCAGAAGAAGTTAGTTTTAACTGCACTATTAGAAGGTCCCGATGAAGTTCTGCTTCTAGATGAGCCTGATAACTATCTTGATGTCCCATCAAAGCGCTGGCTAGAAGAAGTAATTACTGGTACAAAAAAGACAGTGCTATTCATTAGCCACGATCGCGAATTACTAGAGAATACCGCTAACAAGATTGTGACGCTTGAACAAGGTTCAACGGGAAATACGACGTGGGTCCATGGCGGAAAGTTTTCAACGTGGCATGAGGCACGTAAAGCACGCAACGCTCGCTTTGCCGAGATTTTGTTGCGTTGGGAACAAGAACACCAACGCTTAAAGGACTTAGTTCGCACACTTCAAGTACAAGCCGCAATAAGCCCCGATATGGCAAATAAATATCACGCCATGCAGACTCGATTAAAGAAGTTTCAAGAGATCGGCCCTCCTGAGGCTCCGCCTATTGAACAAGATGTACAAGTAGGTTTGCGCGGTGGTCGCACTGGACTGCGCGCATTAACCTTTGAAAACTTAGCCCTTGAGAATTTAACTGAACCTTTTAACTTTGAAGTCTTCTTTGGCGATCGCATCGCAGTGTTGGGTAAGAACGGAACCGGTAAGTCACACTTCTTACGATTGATTTCCGGAGATCAATCCGTTAACTACAGCGGTGTTTTTAAGGTCGGGGCTCGTGTTGAGATTGGCTATTTTGCCCAAACCCATTCTCATCCTGAGTTTGAGAATCAAAGCCTGCTTGAGATTCTCTGGCAGACCTACTCGTTGCAGTTGGGTCCAGCTAAAAGCGTGCTGCGCAGGTATGAAATCGATCAACAAGCTGAACAAAAGTTCTCATCGCTATCGGGTGGCCAACAAGCGCGTTTTCAAGTTCTCTTGCTCGAACTCTCTGGTTCAACATTGTTGTTGCTCGATGAACCAACCGATAACTTAGATTTAGCCAGCGCTCAAAGCCTTGAGGCCGCCCTCGATAGATATGAGGGAACGGTCATAACCGTGACCCATGATCGTTGGTTCACACGTGGCTTTAGTCGCTTCCTAGTCTTTGGCACTGATGGGCGTGTATGTGAGAGCCCTGAGCCTGTTTTTGAGCATTAATTACTCGATTTTGACCCATGCCCCAAGCACGGGTACCCTTACTCCTCTGCGCTCCTTAGGGGCGCTTGATGAAAAAACTCGAAATAGAAGGTAGGCAAGAGCGTGCGTACATATAGTCCAAAAGCCGGTGATGCAGTCCGTCAGTGGCACGTGATCGATGCACAAGATGTGGTCTTAGGCCGTCTTGCAACGCATGCTGCCGCTCTACTTCGTGGAAAGCACAAGACAACATTTGCACCACACATGGACATGGGCGACTTCGTCATTGTTATTAACGCAGAGAAGATTGCCTTGTCAGGTAACAAGACAAAGCAGAAGTGGGCACACCACCACTCAGGTTTCCCAGGCGGTTTAACATCAACTGTTTACGGCGAGCTACTTGAGAAGTTCCCAACACGCGCTGTAGAAAAAGCGATTAAGGGAATGATTCCTAAGAACCGCTTAGGTCGCGACATTGCTTCAAAGCTCAAGGTTTATGCGGGTCCAAACCACCCACATGCAGCACAAGCACCAACACCATATGTATTCGATCAAGTTTCACAAATCGTGAAGTAAGGGATAAAAATGTCAGAGAACACAACTTTTGAAGATCTCGACGAGAACGAAGTTCCTACTTCATACTCATCATCAACTCCAGCTGCTGCAACTAACCGCCCAGCTATCAAGGCTCCAGGTGGCGGAACAGGTCGTCGTAAAGAGGCT
>CAIXPV010000078.1 GCA_903921405.1 uncultured Actinomycetes bacterium | reverse complement strand
GGCCGATGGCAATTGGCGCGCCTTTGGTCATCGCAACTATCGAATCATCTATCGCGCAAACGCTCTATCAAATATCGGCTCGTGGGTTCAACGCATTGCACAAGACTGGTTAGTCCTAGAGCTCACTCATAGCGGAACTTATTTAGGAATTATCTCTGCGCTGCAGTTCACCCCATTTTTATTTGTCAGTCTTCAGGGCGGCGCCATGGCAGATCGCCTTAACAAACGCTTGGTGTTAGTTTTTACAAATATCGCTGGCGGGTCAACGGCATTGACCCTTGGCCTGTTAATCGTGACCCACAACGTAAAGCTGTGGCATGTCATGGCGATGGCGTTTTCATTGGGTTTTATCGATGCCATTGATAAACCTGTCCGGCAAAGCTTTATCTCCGAACTCGTTGGCAAAAAGGATATGCCCAATGCAATTAGTTTGAACTCAGCCAACTTTAACGCCGGCCGCCTTATTGGGCCTGCAGTATCGGGGCTAATGATTGCAGCATTTGGAACTGGGCCTGCCTTTTTAATTAACGCATGCACGTACCTCTTCGTCATCAGTGCAATGTTTCGAATCAATGATGATCACTTATTTAAAGTCCCTAAAGCGATAGGACCAGTCAGCGTTAAAGAGGGTCTGCGATACGTGCGAGCTCGGCCCGATATCTTCGTCACCATGTCAGTCTGTTTTTTTATGGCGACCTTTGGCTTGAATTTTCAAATCTTCAGTGCGCTGATGGCTACAAAAACATTCCATAAAGGCGTTGCATCTTTCGGTCTACTTGGCACGATTCTGGCTATTGGTTCACTGAGCGCCGCCCTATTTTCACCGCGTCTAGAAAAACATAGATCCACGAAATTTGTCATTAAGGGCTCGATTGTCTTTAGCGCAATTATTTTTATCAGCTCATTTATGCCCACCTATACAACCTATGCAATCTGTCTGCCATTTGCCGGAGCCGCAGCACTAACAACAATGATTGCGGCCAACTCTGTTACTCAACTGAACTCAGATCACATCATTCGTGGACGCGTGATGGGTATTTATCAAATGGTCTTTCTAGGCGGTACTCCCCTGACATCTCCCTTGATTGGTTGGTCCTCCGAACACTTTGGCATCCGCCACACCATCGCAGCCTGTGCACTGTTGACCTTGATTCCCGTGATAATTATCTGGCTACGCTTCCACAATAAAATTACGGTTCCTGCAGATATCTCGGTTTCTGCTGTGCTTGAATCAGATCCGGATCTGCCGCCCAAGTAAGAGTTATCGGTTCGTTACCAAAATAATCTGGCGCAAAGGCTTGTGAAGGAGTAATTTCTCCCCATCAACTGTAAACGATTACAGTTTGAGGGACG
This sequence comes from uncultured Actinomycetes bacterium, assembly GCA_903921405.1. GTDB lineage: Bacteria > Actinomycetota > Actinomycetes > Nanopelagicales > Nanopelagicaceae > Planktophila. Next base: position 17,294 of record CAIXPV010000078.1, on the reverse strand, counting down.
GGAAGCGCATTTCATATGGCCACAATCGGCGCAGTAGCTAAGCAGGCAGGGGTCTCAATCGCCTCGGTCTCGCGCGTCATTAATGGCACAGCTGCCCGGGCCGATACTGAAAGACGTGTTCGCGCCGCAATCCAAGACCTGGGTTATCAGCCAAACTCTGCCGCCCGGGCCCTCAAGGTGCGCCAATCTGAGCAAATCTGCCTGTCATTTGATGATTTATCCAACCCTGCCTACGTGCTGATGACTCGCGGTGTAGGTCAAGCGCTCAGCTCTTCAAAATATCGCCTGATACTTTCATCGGCTTTTTCATCGGTCGAAGAGATCGTTAAACATTTAGAGACCATGGGGCGCGGCTTTGCCGATGGCTTGATCATCTCCCCTATTTACGCCGATGCTCGAATCACTACCTTGATTTCACAGTTAAAGATGCCGGTTGTGCTTGTTGGAACAATGCCCGAGGGCCTAGATGTCGATAACGTCTATGTAAATTCTGCTGCCGGCGTGGATCTGGCAATTGATCACTTAATTGAGATCGGACGAAAAAGAATTGCATTAATCAATGGGCCTGTTACAACAAATCCAGGTCGGCGCAGAAAAGCCGCCTTCGAAAAAGCATTAAAGAAAAACAAACTTGCATTCAGCGATGCCAGCATTATTCAAGCCGATGCATTTTCAACCCAAGCAGGGTTTGAAGCAGTAACTAACATCAAGGAGCTCAAGAAATTCGATGCCATCATCTGTGCAAATGACCAGCTTGCAGCTGGCGTTATGAAATTCTGCGTCGATAACGAAATTGATATTCCATCAGATATTGCCTTAATTGGGATCGATAATATTGAACTAGCTTCATTGCTTCGTCCGACGCTAACTAGCGTTGACCTGCGAGCAGAAGAGCGTGGGCAAATTGCAGCCAACTTAATGCTCAATCGTTTAGCAAATCCCGATCGTCCTTCAAAGCAGATTGAAGTGCAGCCCCGTTTAGTCATTCGTCAATCGACGGTGGCCTCATGAGTACCGTGACGACTAAGAAAGCAAAATCATCTGGCAAGGGCAAGATGTATAACCGTGGTGCGTGGAAATATGCGATTCCAGCTTTCATTCCACTATTACTGCTGAGCGTTGTACCGCTTTCTCAAGCGATTTGGACTGCCTTCACTGACAATGTTGCCGGCTTTCACGTTAAAGTTAAATTTATAGGGCTTGAGAATTTTCATCGCCTACTGGGCGACAAACTATTTTGGGCCTCATTTAAAATTGGAATCATTTGGGCCGTCTCAGTAACGCTACTGGCACTAGTTTTAGGCTTTGGTTTGGCGCTGCTGCTCAATCAGAAGCTTCGTTTTCTTGGTCTCATGCGCGTGCTTTCACTTGTTCCATGGGCGATGCCTCCTGTAATCGTTGCAATCATGTGGAATCTCTTATTGCGACCTACAAGTGGTCCGATCCAAGGAATCCTGGAGTTTTTGCATATTCCAGGTGCTAAAACCGACTGGTTGGGAGATTTCAATACTGCCTTCCCTACCGTCATTTTGATTGGCGCGTGGGTTGCTATGCCAATCATCACGGTTTCAATCTTGGCTGCGATTCAAGGAATTCCCATGGACATGATCGAAGCTGCCACCATCGATGGCGCCAATGCATGGCAGCGTTTTAGATTTATTACTGTTCCAGCAGTTCGCGCAATCACTACTGCACTCGTCGCCCTTAATATTATTTGGAACTTCAGCTCCTTCGGTCTGGTATTCGTTCTGACTGCAGGCGGTCCGGGCGGCAAGACATTTGTTCCAGCTCTCTTTGCATACAACGAAGCATTTAAATACGGCAACTTCGGTTACGCCGCATCGATGGGCGTCGTCATGGCTTTAGCAATTCTCTTGATGCTGGGCGTGTATTTGAAAGCTAGCAAGCGAGAGGACACACAGCGATGAGTACTCCTGCATCTGTCATTGCACCAGCTGAAAAGAGAAAACGAAAGTATTACCTAATTCCAACCTACTTTGCTGTTATTTGTTACGTTATCTTCTTAGGTTTCCCATTCCTTTGGATGTTTACTACATCATTAAAATCTCCACTTGAGTTGCTTCAACTTCATCAAACACTTTTACCAAAAGGTTTGTACTGGCAGAACTACCAAGACATTATTGAAAAACGCGGCCTAATAAACTCAGCTAAGAACAGTTTGGTTATTGCTACTGCCACAACGGTAATCACCACAATATTTGCAGTCCCAGCAGGCTATGCCATCGCTCGATTAAAAAAAGTATTTTCGGGAGCGGCAACTGGTTGGATTCTTATAAGCCAAGTTTTCCCGGTTTCCTTGGTAATCATTCCTTTATTTATGGCGGTTCGACGCGTTGGCCTGCTGGACACAATCTGGGGCTTGATCTTGGTCTATCTTGTGGCTTCTTTGCCCTTTGCACTATGGATGCTCAAGGGTTATGTGGCATCTATTCCTATGGATCTAGAAGAAGCCGGCGCGATGGATGGTGCATCCTCTTTTCAAATCTTGCGCCGTATCGTCTTCCCGCTCTTGCTACCAGGCATTGTGGCCACGGCTCTTTTTACCTTCCTTAATTCATGGAACGAATTTTTCTTTGCACTGGTCCTTATTCAATCCCCTGAACATGAAACGCTGCCACTGACATTGGCGCGATTCATGGGCTCTGAAGGCCAAGTTCTTCTTGGTCCATTAGCTGCTGGTGCCTTCTTAGCAACGATTCCATCTCTCCTGGTATTTGGAATCATGCAACGCAAACTTGCAAGCGGCTTATTAGCCGGCGCGGTAAAAGGTTAGGGGGCCAGCAAAAAAGCTAACGCAAGAAAGGTTTTAACCAGATCGGTTCAAACCGGATGATCAAAATTACCTACCTCGAAGGAGAAAACAGTGAAGAAGTTTAAGTTATTTGCGGTTGTGGCATCTATTGCCATGGTTGCAAGCCTTGCAGTAACAATTCCAGCGCGTGCTGCTGGAATCACAATGACCTATTTAACGCCTGCATACTTACCAGGAACAGTTGCTGCCACTGAGCGCATTGTTGCTGATTGGAATGCAGCAAACCCAGCTGCCACCGTCAAGATTGTTTACGGCGATGTCAACAACATGCAGGACAAGCTAACGACTGCCTTTGCCGGCAACGTTGCTCCAGATATTTTCCAGCATGAAGCTGCATCAATTCTCTCATTCTCAAAGCAGGGTTACTTAGCTGACCTCACAAAAGAGATGAAGACTTTGAAGAGCACAATTCCTACAGGTCTTTGGAACGTAGGTTCATACAAGAACCACCTATACGGTGTTCCAACAATGACTCAGACATACACAATCTATGCCAACGTAGATATGTTCAAGAAGGCTGGCGTTGCAGTTCCAGTTGGAACAAATACATTTACTTGGGATGATTACCAAGCACTTGCTAAGAAGTTCACAACAAGCACTAACTACGGCGTTGCCTGGGGCCTAAAGTCTCCAGCTGCAATGACCATGATCATGGGCATGAACTTCAACGCATCATTCTTCCGTGGAATGTCATCATCTAGTGGTCCAATCCTTAGTGTTAATAAGGCCGAACTAGAAGTTCCTTCACGTATTCACGCAATGATCTATGACGATAAGTCAGTTGATCCTGCATCACTAACAATGTCAGGCGCTGGTCCTGTTCCAGGATTCTTAGCTGGTAAGTACGCAATGATCTTTGCTGCAAGCTATGTAGCTGCTGACCTAGATATCGCTGCTAAGGCATCTGGATTTAACTGGACTGCATTGCCATTGCTTAAGGGCAATAACAATCAACAAGGTGCAAACCCACAGACACTTTCTGTATCTGCACAAAGCAAGTATCCAAAGCAGGCAGCTGCATTTATCCGTTACATGATGGCCGATAAGAACCTCTCAGACTTAGCTCTAGGAGAAGCTCTTATTCCATCTACATCTGGATCACTTAAGACAACTCTTGCACTTAAGAAGGGCAACGCAGGTTGGACTCAGATTCTTGATGACGGTGCTTCATTAGCACTTGCTCCATTTACTTTGGTACCTAACTACCAGAAGTGGAAAGACACTGTTCTGCAACCAGCAATGCAGCAATATATTCAGGGAAAGATCTCTATTACGGAGTTGAAGTCTCGAGAACTCAGTGGCTGGTTAGCCATTCGTTAATCGATTCTTTAATCCCTAGTTGATCATCCGAGGGTGAATAACTCGGCCAGGGTCGTAGCGATACGTCCCTGGCCGGTGTTCAACTCTTAACTTTATTTCTTGTAACTTCGATGACGATATGAATGGAAACAATGTCTATTTTGGAAGATAAAGCGATCGGGGCACTCTCTGGTGCCGCCGTTGGAGATTCACTTGGTGGATCTACAGAGGGCTACAGCCCCGAAGTTATTCAGGAGCGCTTTGGCGGCCTAGTAACTGGAATCGTTGGACCATTCAATGTCGAGTGGAAAACTGCACGTCCGGTCTCCCCTTTCCATAAAGGAAACGGTCACATCACCGATGACACGTTGATGACTGAGGCGTTAATCCATGTGTACGAGAACGTACGCGATCACTTAGATGCATTTACATTTGCCGAAGGAATCATTCCAGAGATGATGGCAAAAGAGCGTTGGATTCCAGAGCTCGAACGTGACTCACTATTAATTCACCGCGTCTTTCACGCTGAAAAATGGTTAGTTCTAAAGCTGCTGCATGCACACAGCGACCCACGAGAAGCCGGCGTCGGCAATATCGTTAACTGCGGTGCAACCATGTACATGAGCCCAGTAGGCATTATTAACGCTGGCAATCCTGCCGGTGCTTACGCCGAAGCAATTGAAATCGCTGGCGCACACCAATCAAGTTATGGCCGCGAAGCTGCTGGTGTATTTGCTGCAGCAGTTGCAACAGCGATGACACCTGGTGCAACAATCGATGATGTTATTAATAACGCAATCGAATTCGCACATGATGGAACCAAGGCAGCGATCCAAGCCGTTACAGATGAAGCTAAAAATGTAACCTCGTGGGACTCTAGCTTTAAACAACTGCGTGCTGCTATGGCTCCCTTTGATTCATTAGGCGAGGCCTATCGCGAACCAGGTCCAGATGCACGCAAACCAAGTCGCCTCAAGGCAATTGAAGAGTTGCCCTTGGCACTTGCCTATCTACGCGTCTCACAAGGCGACTTTGAAACTGGAATCCTTGGCGCTATTAACTACGGCCGTGACTCAGATTCGATTGCAACGATGTTTGGTTCTATGAGCGGTGCCATGAATGGCCGCAGTGTAATTCCACATGGTTGGGCCGAAACGATTGAAAAAGAAAGCCGCATCGATCTCGTTGCCAATGGCAAGAAGTTAGCCACAATTGCAACTGAAGTTGCAGCAAAAGATAAAGCCCGTGCCAGCCAGGTTGCTCTAGCAAAGGCCCAACTTTTCGGTAATCTTTAAAAATGAGCGAATCCTTTGCGCTTCGTCTGACCTGGTCACAGCCTGAAGATTTAGTGGCGCATTTTTTTAGCCAAGCTAGGTATGAAGGCGTCAACGTTGATGAAGAAATAAAGACGTGGACAGATGCAGGTGGATCGGCTAAAGCTCCTATGGCTGGTGCAACTCCGATTCCTGCATCAGAGAAGATGCGCGCCCTTGCTCGAGAGTTGATTATCGAAATCGATATAAAACTAAATGCCAATCCAGAACTTGATTACGAAGCCTTTCTTAACGCTTTGCCTGATAGTCCACCTGTTGCAACCCCAGATTTCAATACTTATCATGGTGCTTGGCTAGGCCGCGCAGCAGGCTGTTTATTGGGAAAGCCAGTTGAAAAAACTCAACGCGTCGGTATACGCGCAATTCTAAAATCCAACGACCGCTGGCCACTGACGCAGTACTTCACCGGTATTGGCGTTCCTGCAGAAGTTCTGTCGGCGCATCCCTGGAACAAACAGGGAGCGCTACATTGTCTGCAAGAAAATATCGATGGAATGCCAGAGGATGATGATTTAAATTATCCGCTCATTGCTCTAATGACACTTGAAACTTATGGTCGCGACTTCAATACACATCACATCGCCGATCAATGGCTCAAACTTCTGCCCGCAGGGCGAGTTTTTACTGCTGAACGCGTTGTCTATCGCAACTTACTTGAGGGAACATCCCCCAGTGAAGTTGGCGCTATCGCTAATCCATTTAAAGAGTGGATCGGTGCGCTCATTCGCGCAGATGTGTATGGCTGGGTCAATCCCGGCAATCCAAAGTTAGCGGCGCAGATGGCATATCGCGATGCTTATTTAAGTCATCGTCGCAATGGTCTCTATGGCGCAGCAATGAGTGCGGCCATGAACGCCGTCGCAATGGTCAGTAAAGATATTAATGAGGTCATCGATGCTGGCATGGCAGTGCTACCACCAGAGAGTGCAATACATAGAGCCTGCTCTCTTGCTCGCCAACTAGGTGAATCCGATATGGATTACGAATTAGCTCTGGATGCTTTGTATGCCCATGTCGATGGAATGCACTGGGTACACACAGTCAATAACGCTGCCTTGGGCATACTTGGCCTATCGCGCAGCAAAGCTGACTACTCGACTGCAATCACACTGACCGTCATGGGCGGTTGGGATACAGATTCAATTGGTGCAACCGTTGGTTCAATCTGCGGTGCTATGGCAGGTGCCGATGCCATAGATTCACAGTGGAGCGCGCCGATTGATAATCGCCTTGCATCCAGCATTCCTGGCTGCAATCAACTGTTGCTGACTGATTTAGCTGCACGCACGCGCGCTTTGGCTTAGTGATGAACGCTCAAACTCCCCGCCCCGTTGATCTTCCCCGCACCGACAACTGGGATGAAGCCAAGATTATTGCAGGCCCGTCCACGTTAGCCGAGCGCGCGCAATGGCGCAGCAAGTTAATCGATTGGCGCAAAGATGCTGCCATACGACTTAACTACGATGATTCGGCCTATCAATCTGCCGAACTCTTTAACAACCCCTCGTATAACGTTGCCTTGATCTGGTTATGGGATGAACTTCTCTTTGACTTTTCCACTCAGCAGTTTACGCCTGACAAACTATTAGCTGATGCACAAAAGTTCGGTGGCTTCGATGGAATAATTCTGTGGCATGCATATCCAGTTATTGGAATAGATTCTTGCAATCAATTTGATTACTACAACGATGTTCCAGGCCTTGATCAACTAATTGCACACTTACAAAAAGCTGGCGTTAAAGTCTATTTAAACTACAACCCGTGGGATAAATGGACTAGACGCGAAGCAACTGCCGATCAGTTTGGTTTAGCCCAATTAGTAAAGCGATTTAACTTTGATGGTGTTTTTCTGGACACGTTGAAATCAGCCGATCCAGATTTCATGGCACCGATATTTGACATCAAACCTGACATCGTTTTAGCTGGTGAAGCCACGGTTCAACAAGAGCGAGTCTGCGATCACACGATGTCATGGGGCCAGTGGTTTGCAGATAGTGAAATTCCAGGAGTTTTGCGCGCTAAGTATTTTGAACCGCGACACATGATTCATCAAACACGCCGCTGGGATAGATCCCATAGTGGTGAGCTACACATTGCTTGGCTCAACGGTGCTGGAATGTTGATCTGGGAGGCAGTCTTTGGCTCCTGGGTGGGGTGGAACAAACGTGATGTCTGCATGTGGCGCGAGATGGTTGGGGTTCTGCGCAATCATCACCCACTGATTGTGCAAGGTCATTGGGAGCCACTGACTCAATTAGCCCCTGTTGCTGAGGCGGCACATCTCTATGCCTCTTCCTTTGAATTAGATGGTTGGCAGTTAATAACCATCATTAATAAGAGTGCCAGTGACTATGAAGGCCCACTGGCTCATGGTCTCAGCGGATCTATACCGGCATGGGGAGTAGGCGCAATTTCAATTACTCCATCGGGTGCAACGCTGCTGCCATTTACTTATATGAACGCTGATGAGAGTTTCCCAGCCCTTCACACTCGACGCGACATCGAGCTAACTGGCTCCCCCACCAAGTTGACCTACACACATCGACATCGCGAATGTGGTTTCTACGAACAACCTGGATTCATCGATACGTGGAAACCAACGCGACCTGTCTTACACGAGTTCATCACTGGACACATCGAAGTTCCAACGGTTTCAGGAGATTTAGATACGTACGAGGTCAGCAATAAAGAGTTTCATGAATTTATCACTGCGACTCATTACTCACCACGCAACTCTTATCGCTTTCTTGCCCATTGGGTTAATGGCGCTCCGCAGCGCGATCAACTAGACACTCCAGTTGTCTTTGTCGATCTAGACGATGCTCAAGCCTATGCAACATGGAAGGGATGCGAAGTTCCCAATGAGTGGAACTGGCAGTTCAATGCAGATTCAATCCAGCATCGTGTAACCAGTGTTTGGAACTTAACTAATAGCGTTCATAGTGATGGCCGAACTCGTTTCTTGATTCTCAAGGGTGGCAGCACATTTAATATTCATAACGGTCAAGGTGCACAGTCACCCACCGGGTTGGCCGAATCTGATTGGTATGTTGATGGTGGCATCCAAGAAAATACGTGGAATGAAAAACTATTATTGATGGGTGCAGGAATGTCGCGTTCAGAAAATATTGGTTTCAGATGTTTTAAGCCACACGGAGGTAACTAATGTCAGCACTTGCCGGGCTTCGAGTCATTGATGCCGCAACCTTGTTTGCCGGCCCAACTGCTGCAACTATGCTGGCCGACTTTGGCGCCGACGTTATTAAGATCGAACATCCGACAAAGGGTGATCCAGTTCGAGGCCACGGATATTCAAAGGATGGCCAGTCTTTGTGGTGGGCAAATATCGGCCGCAATAAATCAACTCTGGCCTTAAATTTAGGCAGCGCCGAAGGTGCACAGGTATTTCTGAACCTAATTGAGCAGAGCGATGTATTGATTGAAAACTTTCGTCCCGGCACTTTAGAGCGCTGGGGAATCGGGCCCGAGCAACTGCATGAACGTAATCCTAAACTCATTATCGCTCGCGTTACTGGCTTTGGTCAGTTTGGTCCATACGCACATCGCGCCGGCTTTGGCACTTTAGCTGAATCCATGAGCGGCTTTGCAACGATGACTGGTGAGGCCGATGGTCCACCAACTCTTCCACCATTTGCTCTGGCCGATGGAATTTCAGCGCTAGCGATTTCACAGGCGATTATGTTTGCACTCTTTGCTCAAAAGAATCCTGACAGCGAAGGCTTTGGTAAGGGACAAGTAATAGATCTTGCAATCATCGAACCTATCTTGGCAATCCTTGGACCACATGCAACCGTTTATGACCAGCTGGGAGTTATTCCACAACGCACTGGCAATAGATCAGTCAATAACTCTCCGCGCAATACCTATCTGACAAAAGATAACAAGTGGCTAGCCGTTTCTACTTCGGCGCAGTCGATTGCAGAGCGCGTGATGATATTAGTTGGCCACCCCGAAGTAATTAACGAGCCTTGGTTTGCTGAAGGATCAACGCGCGCACAGCATGCCGAGCTACTAGATCAATACGTCGGTGATTGGATCGCCCAACGCGATGCACACGATGTAGTTGCCCAATTTGAAAAGGCTGAAGCTGCGGTCGCACCGATCTATAACATCGCCGATGTCATGAACGACCCACAGTTCCAAGCGTTAGAGACAATCATTAGCATCGATGATCTAGTCCTTGGCCCAGTAAAGATGCAAAATGTTTTATACCGAATGGATCAAACCCCGGGTGAAGTTCAATGGTCAGGGCGCAGCATTGGCGCAGATACCCGTACCATTCTTACAACGCGCTTAGGAATGAGCGATGAGGCGGTAGATTCTCTTCTGGCCAAAGGCGTTATAGGAACGAGTGAGAATAAATGATTGCACGCAGCTATTTATATATCCCCGGCAATAACGCTGCCATGCTTGAAAAAGCCCACACCCGCGGCGCCGATGCGCTGATCATCGACTTTGAAGATGCCGTAGCAATGAGTGAAAAAGCTAATGCCCGCGCCACCTGTGCAGCATGGCTAGATAAAGCGCCAGAGAATATACAGATATGGGTACGCATCAATCCAGATTCAATCGATGCCGATTTAGCTATCGCTGATCATCCACGTGTTGATGGAATTGTTGTACCTAAGGCCTCGATCGAAAATATGCAGTACGTTTCATCGCGCATTAAGAATGTGAAGCAGATTAGTGCTTTGATAGAGAGCGCCGCCTCGATTCTAGATGCGCGAGCAATTGCATCGATAGATAAAGTAACTTTCTTACAGATCGGTCAGTTAGATCTTCGCGCCGAATTATCACTTGGTGGTGAAGGCCGATCTACAACCCTTGATGCAGCCCTTAGCATGTTGGTGCTTGCATCGGCGGCAGCTGGAATCAACTCTCCTATCGCCCCTATGTATCCAGATTTTAAGGATGAATCCGGATTGCGAAGTACGTGCAAAGCTTTCAAGAATGATGGCTTCTTTGGTCGCTCCTGTATTCATCCATCACAGATTTCAGCCGTCAATGAAGAGTTTTCGACTACTGATGCCGATGTTGCGCATGCGCAATCGGTCTTAGATGCCTTAGCAAAAAGCACTGGCGTAGCAGTAGATGAAAATGGAAAGATGATCGATGCCGCTTCGGCAAAGATTGCCGCACAGATTATTGCGCGCAGATCGCTCTAAATAAGGCCATATGTTTGCGCGAATGCAGTCCATCAACTGGAATCGGTAAGGAGGAAAACTTAGCAATCACAGTCTTGCTTGTTGGATCAACCCAGACATATTGACCATAAATTCCTACGCCAAATATTTCGCGCGATGAACCAGCTGTGATCCACCACTTGTTTTTATATGATCCACCAGGGTGCAGGGCCTGCAAATAATCGGCAGATTCAACATCAGCAGATGCTCCATCAAAAGTGGCTTCGACCCAGGCAGCTGGAACAACTTGTTGGCCGTTAGCGCGCCCACCGTTGACCATCAGCAGGCCAAATCGGGCTAAATCACGCGTTGTACAAGAGATTCCACCATTGCCTACCGATAAACCTTCGCCATCGACGATCACAGTTGCATCATCGTGAGCACCCATAGGTTGCCAGAGATATTGAGTGAGCAAATCTTGATATGACCGTTGCGTAACCTCAGAAATCAACCAAGCAAGTACATCGGTATTTGCCGAACAGTATTGATATGCCTTTCCGTGTTCACCACTTGCAGTCAACGTCTTGAGGAAACTGCGAAGACCCAGATCTTGGCCTGTTGTATTTGTTCGCCACCCAGCTGCACGATCAAGGCGTGTCATCTCCGACTGTGGGTCAAGATAATCTTCGGAGAAATTAATAGCGACGGTCATATCGAGAGCTTGAGCAATTGTGGCTTTTTCATACACCGAACCGTTGAGTTCGGGTAAGTAGAAAGCAATCGCTTTATTAATATCAACCACGCCCTTATCGGCCATGATTGCAAAGAGTGCACCTAAAATAGATTTAGAAACTGATTGTAGTAAATGAACTGAGTCCGCTGTCATCTCATTACTATATTTTTCATAGACTATCGTGTTGTTGCGCACTACAACCATGGCATCGGTATCTAGATCAGCTAAAAGCTCAGGTAGTAAGTAGCGTGAACCAGCTACATCAATTGTGATTGCCTCAAGTTGTGCATCTATAGCAACATCTAAAGTTAAAGGCTTGGCGGATGGATGAATTATTTGCGTTGGCAAAAATGTGGAGACATTCTGGAAGGCCCAGCGGTTCATAGGTCCGTCTTGCCATGTATCTAAATCGAAGTGAATGGGTGCATCTGCATGTCCACCTGAATAGACCCGAATTAATTCTCGTGTAAAGGGATGCTTGGGTAAATCAATCACTTGGCGCGTTGTACCGACTTCAACAAAGACGCCATCCTTCATCACTGCTACTCGATCACTTAAGTGCGAGACAACATCTAAGTTATGTGAAATCAAGAAATACGTCAGATCAAAATCACGTCGCAGCTCCTCTAAAAGGTTAAGAATCTGCGCCTGTACCGATAGATCCAAGGACGACGTTGGCTCATCTAATAAAACAATCTTGGGGTTAGTAGCAAGGGCTCTAGCAATAGCTACGCGCTGGCACTGCCCACCTGATAACTCATGGGATTTGCGGCTCAATTGGCTGGTGGCAAGGCCTACTCGATCCATTAAGAAGTTGACCCGCTTATCAATGCTGGCGCTATCCATGCCGGCCAACATCAAAGGCTCGGCGATTGCATTGTGAACACTCATGCGTGGATTAATCGATCCAGCTGGATCTTGAAAGACAAAGCCTAAGTTAGCTCGCAGCGCGCGAGTAGATTTTCTAGACTTTCCAATCAAGCTTTCTCCAAGAATTGTTGTGCTTCCCTCTGTTGGTTCAGTGATTCCAAAGGCGCATCTAGCTAGCGTGCTCTTGCCAGAACCAGATTCACCGACTACACCGAGCACTTCACCCTTATGCAAATCGATAGATATCGCATCAACGGCTGTGAATCCCTTTTTACTATCGCGCAGAGGAAAAACCTTAGTCAGGTTAGAAATCTGCATGACGACTTCGCTCACGATTTCACCACCCAACACGCAACGCTTTGATTACCGATTCGCACAATTGGTGGCTCTTGATCACATGTATCAATTCGCAGCGAACAACGATCGGCAAATGCACAACCCTTTACGTGGGTAAGTACCGATGGAACATTGCCAGGAATTGCAACCAACGTTCCACGCGCTTTATCGGCGCTTGGAATCGCTCCCAGTAATCCACGGGTGTATGGATGTTGTGGTGAGTCCATAACATCGGCTGTCGGTCCAATCTCTACTACACGACCAGCATAGATAACGGCGATCTCATCGGAGGTTTTTGCAACCGCAGTAACATCATGTGAAATAAAGAGCATTGCAAAGCCCTCACGTTTTTGTAGCGAGGCAATTAACTGTAAAACTTGGTCGCCGATTGTGGCATCTAAGGCAGTTGTTGGTTCATCGGCGATCAGTAACTTGGGGCTAGACAACAGCGCCATTGCAATCATGCAGCGCTGCAACATTCCACCCGATAACTCATGCGGATATGACTCTAGGACGCGCTGTGGATCGCGCAATCCCACTGATTCAAGGCGCGCAGTTAAAACCGTTGCAATGTCTGCGATACCCCGCCGCTGAGCCACCATCGTTAGCTGGGCACCAATGGTGAAGATTGGATTAAATGCTGATTGAGGATTTTGAAAGATCATGGTGATTTCTGAACCACGAATTGCTGCCATTTGCTGATTGCTAATTACTCCATGGTCGGCAAATTCGATCTGTCCTCGTTGCACGGCGCTGGATGGCAACAGACCCATAATCGCTGTTGCGGTCAACGTCTTACCGCAGCCAGTCTCCCCCACTATGCCAAGGGTCTTACCTGCTTTAATCTCAAAGTTAACGCCTCGCAGTGGAGAGTTCATCACACCATCGTTGATGACGAAATCAACTTCTAGATTAGAAACTCTTAGGACTGTGCTCATTGGCGTGCAATCCGTGGATCAAAGTGATCGCGCAGCGCATCACCAATAATATTGAAGGATAAAACAGCCAAGAAAATCGCCAACCCCGAGAACGTAGATATCCACCATTGATCAAAGATTAAGTTGCGACCCTGGGCAACCATTAATCCCCAATCAGCTGCCGGCGGCTGGGCACCAAGGCCAATAAATGCAAGTGAGCCTGCTGCCAAAATTACTGTTCCTAAATCTGCGGCAACTTGCACGATTAGCGGCGTTGTTACGTTGCGCAGAATATGTCGCACAATAATGATGCGATCTGGAACACCCATAGCGGCAGAGATTTCAACGTAGGGTTTGGTCCTTACGATATTTGCTTCTACTCGAATCAACCGTGCATACCAAGGCCACCACGAGATAATCAAAGCGATAAGCGCGTTAACTAATCCAGGACCTAAGAAAGTCACGGCGACAAGAGATAACAGCAACGGTGGAAAAGACAAGAACAGTTCGCTCACGCGCATGATGACGTTATCGATCCAGCCCCCGCGATAGCCGGCTATTAAGCCTAATAATGTGCCGATAATTGCGGCAAAACCCACAACGGCAAGGGCTATTAATAGCGCAGGCCGGGCACCGTAAATAATTCGACTCAGTAAATCTCGGCCCAGCTCATCGGTTCCCAGCAAGTGATGCCAACCCGGGCCGATGTAAATATTGTCAACGTTTGTTTCCCCGGCGCCTTCTTTAGGAAATGGCGCAATCCATGGCCCAAAAATTGCCGCACCAATAAAGATCGACATCATCACAGTTGCAATAGTGGTCAATGGATCTTTCACAAGAAATGAGAATCTGCCTAATCTAGTTTTCATCGCATCCACACTCGCGGATCTAACTTGGCGTGGATCAGATCGACTATAAAGTTGATGACTAAATACCCAATGGCAGCCAACAAGGTAATTCCCATGATCGCTGGGTAATCAATGCTCAGCAAAGAGTTAACGGCAAAGCTACCTATGCCCGGCCAGTTATAGACCTGTTCCACAAAAAATGTGCCGGTTATTAGATACGCCGTCGAAAGACCAGTGACGGTCACAATCGGTGGCAGCGCATTGCGCAGTGCTAACTTAAAAAATACTAAGCGCTCAGATAATCCATAGGCACGTGCAACTTTGATGTAGTCCTGACTCATGACTTCCAGCAAATTCGCCCTTGCCATACGAGATAACAAACCAAATGAATACGCCGACAACGTCAGAGCTGGCAAGACCATATGGTGCAGACCATTGATAGTTGCGGCAAAGTTGCCGGTAATCAGTGAATCAAAGACTGGAAAGCCCGTCACTTTAGTTATGGGATTGTCATATTTCAGGTCGATATCAAACTGGCCGGTGGCAGGAAACCACGTGAGACGGCCGGCAAAGAGCATCTGCAGCAAAAGGCCTAACCAAAACGCTGGCATCGATACGCCAGCGATTGCCATAATTCTAATAACTGAGTCTTGAAAACGTCCGCGGTACTTGGCCGCATACACACCCATGGCAACGCCGAAAATAACGGCAAAGCTCATGGCAAAAAAGATCAGCTCAAGCGTTGCAGGCAAACGATCAATAATCTCTTGCAACACTGGCTGCTTCGTCGATAGTGAATATCCCCAGTTGCCGTGCAAGGTCTGCCACACATACTTGACGTATTGAACAGGTATCGGTTGATCTAAACCTAAAGTGATTCGCAGCTTGGCCGAATCTGCAGCGGTGGCCTTAGGCCCAATATAAGCAAGAGCTGGATCACTGGGAATAACACGGGCGAGTGTGAAAGTTATAAAACTGGCGGCGCACAGGACTAGAAGAGCCGACGAAAGTCGGTTCCACAAAATCCTCATAGCGTTGCCTCCCATTAAAAGTTGTTGAGCGCGCTAACGATTGAGAGCGGACTGCATAACACAGTCCGCTCCCCCCTCGTTAACCGTATCTCTAATTAAGAGAGCTTTACTCCAGCAAAGAATGCTGAGAATGGATAGTTAATGTTGTACTTAGGAATAGAGAACTTCTTAGGAACAACACTTACTTGTGCTTCATCATAGAGATATAGACCTGGTGCCTCGGTATAAAGCATCATCATGGCCTGGCTATACAACTTCTGCGCAGCAGCCTTATCAGAGCCACTGAGTTCAACTGCATCATCTACTAACTTGTCATAGGCGGTGTTCTTCCAGTAGCTCAAGTTAAAGAATGGCTTAGCACTGCTGTGGAATAGTGACCACAAGTTATCTACGCCTGCATCACTATATGTTGGCCAGTACTTAACGATGAAGAGATCCTGCGCATTGGCTGGATCCTTCTTAGCTGCAGCCCACTGCTGATTAAAGAGAATTCCCTGCACTTCTGCAGTAACTCCGATAGCAGCAAATGCATCCTTGATCAGTGGTACAAAACGAGCCTCAGCTGAGTTCTCTGATGCATACGTGATCTTGATTGTCAGGTTCTTTACGCCTGCACGATCCAACATTGTCTTGGCCTTAGCGCGCGCCATTGAATACTGTGGAATCGCTGGGTCATATGGATAGATTCCAGCTGGAACCGGTCCGCGAGCCTGTGTTGCATACCCTTGACCACCAATAGCGGCGATATCTCGGTAGTTCAACGCCATTGAAAGCGCTTGGCGAACTACTGGGTTATTCAGTGGTGCACGCAAAGTATTGAAGTAGCCAACATAGTTAAATGGTGACTTATAAGTAACAACTGAATACTTCTTATTCTTCTTCAAACTTGCCATGCTGGTTAATGGAATATTTGTAGCCCAATCAACTTGTCCTGATGTCATCATCTGCTGAGCAGTGATTCCATCGGCAACAATTGAAATATCGATTGTTGAATAATCTGGCTTATCAGTAGCCCAGTGCTTTGCATATGCACTTAGCACTACAGAGCTTCCAGCCTTATAGCTAGCGATTGTGTATGGACCAGAGCCGCCATCTTTGCCTGACTCGTAGTACTTAGGGTCAGCGGCAACTGCAGCGAGCGCCTTTGGATTAACGATGTATGCACCATATGTTGATGATGCAATCAGATCCATTGGAGCTGCATACGACAAGTTCAAGATAACTGTGTCATCAGCTGTTGCATCAACGCTCTTGAGTGCATCCCAAATAAATCCTGCTCCGCCAACTTTCTTTGATGAATCAAAGCTGGCCTTAACGGCTGCAGAGGTGACCGGAGTTCCATCATGGAATGTGGCACCGGCGCGCAACTTAAATGTCCAGGTCTTTCCATCCTTCGATGATGACCATGACGTTGCAAGGGCTGGTGAATATTCTGGTGTGACGCCATCTGGGTTCTTCCACAACAGTGGCTCGTACACATTGGTCATGTAGAAAGCCTCAGTCGAAAATGACTGAACAGGATCCCATGTAGTCACTGCTGCAGATGTTGCAACCTTAAATACACCGGCGCCTTGTGCCACCGTTGGAATTGATAATGAAGCCACGGCTAGAAGTGCAGTTGAGATAACTGCAATCAATCGAACGCGTGGTGATGAAAAAGCGGTCTTCATGGACATATGTATTCCTCTCTTCATAAACAGATGCAGCCACCTAAACGAGGGTTTTCATGCAGGTACGTGCATAGTGAGCGAAAGTTTAAGCAGGGCAGGTATGCCTGTCTACGAAAAAACCTTGCCGTTGCCATGCTTTCTAGGCATACTACCTAGATGGATTTGCGACTGCTCTCTTACTTCTTAGCCGTCTTTGACGCTGGCTCTATCTCGGCGGCTGCCCGTGAACTGCACATTGGACAGCCATCGCTATCTCGCCAGATTCGAAATCTAGAGCGC
>CAIXPV010000077.1 GCA_903921405.1 uncultured Actinomycetes bacterium | reverse complement strand
TGCCCATGGGCGAGGGAGAGCGCCCAGAGACGCAGGTAACTGGCTGTGTTGGAGACAGAACCGAGGACGAATTCTATGGTTTCAATCACCTGGTGAATGAAAATATCGCTGAAGGAATGTTGTTGATGTTCATGTGAGTCTTTTTCTTTGTGGAGAATTTCTTCATCTAACAAACCGACTTGGCTTTTACTGATGATTTCGATTTTGTGGGATTTGGCCCGTCTGTTTTCTACGAGAGGCTTAACCAAAAGCATCAAAGGGATAAGAATGAGGGACAAAATGAGAACTCCTAAGTGGAACCATTCTTGAGCAAATCTGCCTTCCCATTGAAGATCTTCGCCCCACACAGGTTTCGAGATGGACGAGATTTTGTGGGAACTTCGTGATCACTGCGCAGGCCTTAATGCAGGTCGATGGGATTACATCTTCTCAATTATCAAAAACTTTGCAGGCTCTGGAAGGCAATTCATAACCCCAGATCGCGCACAGATAACAATGACGGTGCCATTTATGCGGGCATATACCGAGCTTCTTGTTTCAACTTGTCATAAGAGAAAAGCCCATGCCATTGGTGGAATGAGTGCGTTTATTCCTAATCGTCGAGATAAAGAGGTAACAGATCGAGCGCTAGAGGCGGTAAAAACTGACAAAGCGCGTGAAGCTGCCGATGGCTTTGATGGCACGTGGGTTGCTCATCCAGATTTGATTCCAATTGCACAAGCAGAATTCGATGCTGTTCTTGGCAAGAAACCAAATCAGGTGGATCGTCTTCGCGATGATGTTCATGTGAGCCCAGACCAACTTCTTGATATTCAATCAATAGGGGGAGATGTCACCGATGCTGGGCTGCGAACAAATGTGGCAGTTGGACTTCTTTACATCGAATCCTGGCTACGTGGCACCGGTGCTGCAGCAATTGATAACCTCATGGAAGATGTTGCAACAGCTGAAATTAGCCGATCACAGATTTGGCAATGGATTCGCTATGAAGTTGTGACTAGAGAAGGAAGTCACGTCACACACAGCCTGGTAGAACAAATCATCTTTGACATTCTTCAAGGGATCGAGCGGAACAGCAATGATCGATTTGATGATGCAGTTACCATCTTTCGACAGATCTGTTTGGATGAAAATCATTTCCCAACCTTCTTGACTCTTTCTGCTTACTCGCAATTCTTAGTTAGTTCTGCATCTAGTAAGCCGTGATGAGTTAGAACGATTTAACAAAAGACACCCTCGCAGCAACATGTGCGGGGGTGTCTTTTTCTTGTGTCCTGAAGTTATGTCGTCACACGGATGTAGTCACTGCCAACACCAGCCCCAACATTGGAAATAGGAACTCACTTACAAACTGCTAGATGTCACCTAAATAAATCGGATTCACTTACGTAAGTGGGTGGTGAGGGACTCGAACCCCCGACCCGGTGATTAAGAGTCACCTGCTCTACCAACTGAGCTAACCACCCGAGGCAGCCAGGCGCCGGAAACGCTTGATTGCAGGGGGAAACCTATCAGCAAGTCGGGCCTTGCCGCACATAGGCAACACCGCCAAAATTGAGATATGAGTCGCTGGGAAATAAGGATTGCCCTAGCCCTGACATTGTTTGTGTCGGGGTTTATCCCCGAATCTCACGCTGCTGCGCCAACGGTTGTCGATGTGATTGCACAGATGGCCGTTAAGGGGCGAGCGCCAAAGACTGGCTATACCCGCGATCAATTTGGCACTGCGTGGAAAGATGTTGACCACAATGGCTGCGACACCCGCAACGATATTCTCAATCGAGACTTGAAATCGATTATTTACAAAGTTAGCGCCAAGGATTGTGTGGTCTTATCGGGTGTTTTGCTCGATCCATATTCAGGGCAAAGTATCGACTTCTTAAGGGGAGTAGCCACTAGCTCTGAAGTTCAAATTGACCATGTTGTAGCGCTATCTAATGCGTGGCAGACAGGTGCATTCAAATTAACGATTGAAGTCCGAACAGCCTTTGCCAATGATCCGCTGAATTTATTGGCAGTCAAGGGCAGTTTGAATTCACAAAAAGGAGACGGTGATGCAGCCACGTGGTTGCCGCCAAAGAAGAGTTATCGATGTGCCTATGTTGCACGACAGGTGGCGGTTAAATATAAATATGGTTTGTGGCTAACAGCGCCAGAAAAAGCTGCGATTCTAAAACTTCTGCAAGTTTGTCCAAAGCAAGCAATACCTACGGGTTAATTATTAGTGGGCAGTTTTCTGAAAGCGCTCGCGTGAGCGTTCAATCTCTAACTGGGCTTCGCTGTGATTAACCCAGTTGCCACCGGTAACGCTCTTGCCAGGCTCTAGCGCTTTATAAACTTCAAAGAAATGTTGAATTTCTGAGAGTTCAAACTTTGGAACATCCTCTAAATCTTGTAGGGCTGATTTGCGAATGTCTCCTGCTGCAACACAGAGCAATTTGTCATCTCCGCCAGCTTCATCGGTCATGTTAAACATTCCAATTGCACGGCATGAAACTACGCAGCCAGGAAAAGTTGGTTCATCTAACATGACAAGGGCATCTAGTGGATCGCCATCAAGGGAGAGAGTGTTCTTCACAAAGCCATAGTCATATGGATAACGTGTAGACGTAAACAGCATGCGGTCTAAGCGGATCTCACCGGTTAAGTGATCGACTTCGTATTTGTTACGGCTACCGGCTGGAATTTCGATAATGACATCAAAGATCATCTGAGTCGGCTTTCTGTTAGGTCTAACATACAAAACTGGGGTGAACGACGGGGCTCGAACCCGCGACATCCCGGACCACAACCGGGTGCTCTACCAGCTGAGCTACGTCCACCATGAAGTGCAAATCCTACCTTCTACTGCACCTGTCCCGGAACGAATACTGCGGTGCGGTAATAGGCCAGCTCGGCGATTGAATCCTGGATATCGCCAAGTGCGCGGTGATTACCGGTCTTGGCAGGGGATGCAAAGTAGGCCTTGGGATACCAGCGGCGCGCCAACTCTTTAATCGATGAGACGTCGATGGTTCGGTAATGAAGAAAATCGTTGAGCGTCTTCATATCGCGTGCGATAAATGAGCGATCAACGCCAACGGAGTTTCCGGCAAGCGGAGATTTTCCTGGTTGCAGTCCGCACTCCAACAGATAGGCGATAACTTTTAGCTCGGCTTCAACGATTGAGATTCCATCGGGGATCTCAGTGATTAATCCCGATGTTGTGTGCATCGCGGTGACGAAAGCATCCATGCCTGCTAGATCATCGGCGCTCGCCTTGATGACGACATCAACACCATCGCCGATCACATTGAGTTCAGAGTCGGTTACAAGGACAGCGATTTCGACGAGGACATCCTTTTCAAGGGACAATCCCGTCATCTCGCAGTCGATCCAGATCAGGTTCGGTTGTTCATTGGCCATGCGCGCCTGGCAGGAATCGAACCTGCGACAACCCGCTTAGAAGGCGGGTGCTCTATCCGACTGAGCTACAGGCGCCTGTAGGGGGTCGTGGATGCTGAGTCTACCGACACATAACGGTAAGGTTTCATCCCATGGCTGAGTTCATTTATACGATGAAAAAGGCGCGTAAAGCGCACGGTGACAAAGTAATTCTCGATGATGTCACGATCATGTTTTATCCCGGCGCCAAGATTGGCGTGGTCGGCCCTAACGGTGCCGGTAAGTCCACAGTCCTTCAGATTATGGCCGGACTTCAGCAGCCATCCAATGGCGAGGCGTATTTAACGCCAGGCTTTACCGTTGGAATTTTGATGCAGGAACCGATTCTAAATGAAAGTAAAAACGTTATCGATAACGTTAAAGAAGGCGTAGCCGAAACTGTTGCAATGCTTGATCGCTTTAATGCAATCAGCGATGAAATGGCCAACCCAGATGCTGACTACGACAAGTTGTTAGCTGAAATGGGGGAACTGCAAGAGCAGTTAGATCACCGCAATGCGTGGGAATTAGAT
>CAIXPV010000076.1 GCA_903921405.1 uncultured Actinomycetes bacterium | reverse complement strand
TTACGCCCTGTTCCTCACAGGAACGAGAATTCTTTAGATCTAAGGAATTTGTAATCTAGAAGGAGTACCAACATGGCATCTTCATGCGACATCTGTGGCAAAGGCCCAAGCTTTGGCAACAACGTTTCACACTCACAGGTCAAGACTCGTCGTCGTTGGAATCCAAATATCCAGCGCGTACGCACACTTATTGGTGGAACTCCAAAGCGTCAAAACGTATGTACTTCATGCCTTAAGGCTGGCAAAGTCACTCGCTAATTTTTTTTACTTAATTGAAATGGCGCCAGGTTTCTGGCGCTTTTTTCATGTCCAAACCAGCGACACCGCTTCCTTCTATAACGTGCCCTACGCACATGCCAGGTAAGTCTTTGCCCGTTGCAAGAAAAACATGGTCTTCTCCCCCAGCAAAAATCCATTGCCATACATCGATCCCATGCTTATTAGCTAATTCGTTCAGTGCAACAAACTCTGGATGCGATGTAAAAGCCTGCTTATCAAAACTTAAATTCACACCTGATGCCTGTGCAACTTGCTGGGCCTGGATAACAAGGGCATCACTGATATCGCACATTGAGGTTGCGCCAGCATCGGCTAACGCTGCCGCTGCCGAGTAATCCACAGTTGGAGCACAGAACTGTTCAATTGCATAAGCCTCTAAGTCATCGCAGTTTTCGTTGGCCATCATTGCCAAGCCAGCAGCCGACCAACCCGGAAGTGATGAAAGATAAATCGAATCACCTGCACTGGCTCCAGAACGAGTGATGGCCTTCTCTACTTTTCCTACTGCGGTAATTGCAATTACTTTTATAGCACCCCGCGTTAAATCTCCGCCTACAACAATTGCGCCGCAGCTTTTGGCTTCATGCAAAATCCCGTGGGCAAGATCGCTAATCCAATCAAGGCTTTCATCTCCTGTCAGTGTCACTGCTACTACCAAGTACGAAGGCCTACCACCCATCGCAAAGACATCGGCCAGATTTGCCGCTGTAATCTTTCGCCCAATATCAAAGGCTCCCGACCAAGCAGTATTAAAATGCGTACCTTCTACTGCCATATCGGTCGTGATTACCGAACTGTGGCTGGTCTTAACAACGGCTCCATCATCGCCAATACCCACGATTACTGCAGAGTCAGAAGTGGCAAAGATTTCTGCTAATACTCCAATTACTTCAGCTTCATCGAACTCCATAGCCCTAACCTTAATCCACTAGCGAGTAACGCCATATCTGAAGTAGCCTGTGGCCACTAACGATAAGGAGAAAGCGATGTCTGTACAGGCCTATATTTTAATTCAAACCGAGGTCGGCAAAGCTAGCTCAGTTGCCAAAGCGGTTTCATCAATTGCTGGAGTCACCTTGGCCGAAGGCGTTACCGGTCCTTACGATGTCATCATGCGCGCTGAGGCTCCTAGCATGGAAGAGTTTGGTCGAGTCATCTTGTCTAAAGTGCAGGCAGTTGCGGGAATTACTAGAACGCTTACCTGTCCTGTTACTTATTAATTACCAAGTACTCCATTAGTACGATCTAGCGCAGTATCAATTAAAGCGCTTATCAAAGTTGTGTAATCGACGCCTGTTGCCGCCATTAGCTTTGGATACATCGACGTACTTGTAAAGCCAGGCATGGTGTTAATTTCGTTAATTACTACCTCACCTTTATCGGTATAAAAGAAATCAACGCGGGCTAAACCGCTACAACCAAGAGCTTTAAATGCCTGTACTGCCTTGGTGCGAATTTCATCACTGGCAGATGCTGGAATATTGGCAGGTAAATTCACTGTTGTCGCATCATCTAAATACTTAGCTTCAAAATCATAAAACTCAAACTTGCTATCGATAACGATTTCACCAACTAGTGATGCCTGAACAACTCCATTGCGCTCCAATACTGCGCACTCTATTTCACGTCCGTTGATTGCGCCTTCGATCATAACTTTGCGATCAAATGCAAATGCATCCTCAAGGGCGCCAGCTAGGGCATCTGGGCTTTTAACTTTATGTGTTCCACGACTAGAGCCTCCACGCGCAGGCTTAACAAAGACTGGATACTGCAACGAATCAATGCGGCTGCGCCAGTCCTCGCTTGTAACAACAATGCCTTGCGCAACGTGCATTCCTGCTGCAGCAAATACGATCTTTGAAAATGCTTTATCCATAGCTGCACCTGATGCCATAACCCCGCTACCAACGTAGGCAATATCAGCGGTTTCTAGGAAGCCTTGAATCGTGCCATCTTCGCCATAGGGTCCATGCAGGGCGGGAAAGACTACGTCGATAGCCAGTGGCTTTCCATTGACTGAAAATCCATGAACATCGGCAACGAGGGAAGCGGCATTTTCATCGACGGTTGGTAAAACACCATCAATAATCGTTAGTGGATAATCAAGAGGTAAGTGAACCCAGTTGCCCGACTTAGTTATTCCGATCAATACGCCATCAAATCTAGACTTATCTAAACCTGCTAATACTCCCCCAGCTGAAAGACAAGAAATCTCATGCTCACTGCTGCGGCCTCCGCAAATAATGGCAACGCTCTTCTTGGTCATCGAATAAAGTTTTCTGCTCGAGTTGTTATCTCCATGAGGCGATCAAGTGCGTGCGCTGGAGTAATAGTGCCTGCAACGATGTCGGCGACGGCTTCAATCACTGGAACCTCGATTCCAACACGATGGGCGATTTCAAGAACTGCTCTGGAAGAGGCTACGCCCTCAACGGTCTTGGCCACTTGTTCGCGCGCGATAGCCATTGAGCCAGAGCGACCTAGAACCTCGCCAAATGTACGGTTTCTAGAAAGGGCTGAGCCGCAACTAGCCACTAAATCGCCCATCCCAGCCAAACCTGCAGCACTCAACGGATCTGCTCCGTGGGCGGCGCATAAACGCGCAACCTCATTCAAACCCCGAGTGATCAGCATCGCCTGCGTGTTTTCTCCAAAACCCATGCCGACTGAAATTCCTACGGCCAATGCAATCACAGATTTAATGGCACCCGAGAGCTCGCATCCTAAAACATCGGTAGATGTGTAAACGCGATAGTAGGGAGTCGCAAATAACTTCAGAATTTTTTCAGCAACGATAGTCGAATGTGCTGCAGCAACTGCGCCGGCAGGTTGGCGCAATATCAATTCATTAGCCAAATTCGGTCCTGTAATAATTCCTACATTGGTAGTTCCCATGACTTCTTCAATAATCTGAGTCATACGTGATAACGAACTGGCTTCAATGCCCTTTAACGTACTGACAAAAAGAGCGTTTGGGGCCGCTAGCGGCTTCCATTCAACTAAGTTTTCGCGCAGAGTCTGTGCTGGAACGGCAAGAACATAGATTGATGAATAATCGAAAGCCTCTTGTAAGTCCGTGGTTGCCAAAAGGGCTTTAGGTAAAACATTTGAATCCAAATATTTGCTATTCGTATGATGTGTATTTATCTCATTAACAACATCACCATTGCGACCCCACATTAAAACGTGGTTCCCCGCATCAGATAAAACTTGCGCCATGGTGCTGCCCCACTGGCCAGTACCAAAGACTGTAACTTTACTCAAGGCTTCTTCTTCTTAAAGTTTCCAGTACGTGGAAGCGTTGATGTGTGTGGGTCAAAGATTTCTACGGGGCGTTTTTCACCGCGCAATCCTTCTAGCAAGTCAGTAATTGCGCGCATAACAAATGCTGTCGCCTCTACTAAAGCAACAGGATCATTTTCCTTGCCATACCATCGCGATAAATCAAGTGGTTCGCCAGCTAAAATCTTGATTGTTGTGCGCGGGAAAAACTTAATCTTTTTTTCATACGTTGGCATGACAATCTGTGAACCCCATTGTGCTATTGGAATCACGTGCGTTTGTGTAGAAATTGCCAGGCGCGCAAGTCCTGTCTTAGCAATCATGGGCCATCCCTGCGAATCTCTGGTAAGTGTTCCTTCTGGGTAGACGCCTAGAAGGTGTCCTGCCTGCAGAGTTTTGACTGCATGCTCCAACGCCTTTGCCGCATCTTTGCCTTCGCGAATAACTGGGATTTGACCTGCAGCAAGAACGATTTTTCCAATGACTGGAACTTTAAACACGCCCTCTTTGCCGATATAACGTGGAGCTCGACCACTGCGATAAAGAAAATGTGTCAAAAATAAAACATCTAGGTACGAGACGTGATTACTTGCAACAATAATCGGGCCAGTCTTGGGGATGTTCTCGGCCCCGCGCCACTGCTTTTTTCCAACTAAGTTCAGGATTGGAATTACAACAGTGGTTCCGATCTTAAAAGCCATATTGGTGCCAAGGGGCTTTCCAGTTGGTGGAGCATAAGAAACTTTGTACTCCGTCATGGGCTCAATATTAGTGTGAAGAAAAAGAAAACGGGGCCAGCGTTAGCTGGCCCCGTCTTAAAAAAGCTAGAAAAAATTACTTCTTCTTAGCCTTCTTCACAACC
>CAIXPV010000075.1 GCA_903921405.1 uncultured Actinomycetes bacterium | reverse complement strand
GCAAGAAGGCAGCAGCTAAGTAATTATCTATTAAAAAAACCCGCCACTCTATGTGGCGGGAATTTTTATGCACTCTTTCTATTCTTCAATAACCTCTGCCCGTAAAGAAGTCTCTATTCGTGAAAAAATCTGCGCTAGAACTTCTTGATCAGCTTTACTCAAATGATTGACAAAGCGAGCGCGAACACTTGCCACGTGATCAGGGGCTGCAGCAACAATGGCCTTCCAACCCTTAGGTGTCATCACTGCAAAATATCCACGCTTATCCGATGGACATGCTTCACGTTTTACCCATCCCGCTTTCTCCATCACCTTCATACGGTGTGATAAACGCGAGCGCGATAACAGTGCAATCGCTGCGAGCTCACTCATTCGCAACTTGCGATCTGGGGCATCACTGAGCTGAGCTAAAATCTCATAGTCGGCCATACTTAAATCGTGGTCAACGAGGTCATTATCTAGGGCCTCTAATAAGCGCCGGCTGGCGATTATGTAACTGCGCCAGGCCACCATTTCGGTGGGGTTTAGCCAGGCAGGTGCGGTAGCGTTTTCATCTGGCATGGTGACAGTCTACGCTAACAGTTGAACTTTCAACTAAATTTCTATAAGGGGTCGCACACGTGAGTATTAGCACTAGTGGTTTAGATTTTGAGCACATCGATTCCAGCGTTCGCATACACGATGACTTGTATCGCCATTTTAATGGTGCCTGGCTCACAAGCGCCGTCATCCCTGCCGATCGAGCATCCGATGGTGCCTTTATAAAGCTGCGCGACTTATCTGAAAAGCAGGTCCGGGCGATTATTGAGAACGCCAGCGGCAGTGACGAAGCGAAAAAGATTAGTGATGTGTACTCATCATTTATGGACGCCGATGTGATCGAAGCTAAGGGCTTCTCCCCTATTCAAGCCGATTTAGATTCCTGCGATGCGATCTACTCTTTGAGTGATTTCATTTCGACAATGTCGGGCCTTGAAGCCCGAGGCTTGGGCGGCATCTTTGGTTCATATATATATGCAGATCAAAAAGATGTTAGCTCAAATATCTTGTACCTAGCTCAAGGTGGGATTTCACTGCCCGATGAGTCCTACTACCGCGACGACAAATACGCCGATATCCGTAGCGCTTTTCTAGCCCACGTCCAATCTATGTTCACTCTTGTTGGTATCGCCAATGGCGCTGACGTAGCTGCCAAGATTCTTGCCCTTGAAACTGCATTAGCAAGTCATCACTTTGATGCCGTTAAAGATCGTGATGCAACTCTGACGTATAACAAGTTAACTCGTACCGAAGTAAAGGCCTTGATGCCCGCCTTTGACTTTGACCTGTACCTATCGGCCGGTGAAATTCCATCGGTTGTTCTTGACTCCGTGATCGTTCAGCAGCCTCCATATTTTGCGGGCTTGTCAGAGATTCTCTCGACCTTCGATCGAGACAGCTGGGTCGCCTGGCTTAAGTGGAATGTCATTAGTGGCTCTGCAGCTTATTTATCGAATGATTTAGTTAATCAAAACTTCTCCTTCTATGGCAAGACGCTATCTGGCACTCCCGAACTTCGCGAACGCTGGAAGCGAGCAGTCTCATTGGTAGAGGGCTCATTGGGCGAGGCTGTCGGTAAGGTCTATGTCGAGCAGCACTTCCCAGTGGCGGCAAAGGTCGCGATGGAAAAATTAGTGGCAAATCTGATTGAGGCATATCGCGTGAGCATCAATGAGATCGATTGGATGAGTGCGACTACTAAAGCCAAGGCCTTAGAAAAGCTCGGTAAGTTCCGCCCAAAGATTGGCTACCCAGATAAGTGGCGTGATTATTCAGCTCTTCAAACCGACCCTAATGATCTATTTACCAATATCGGGCAGGTTACAAAGTTCCAGCGAGATCATGAGTTAGCCAAGATTGGTAAGCCCGTCGATCGCGACGAGTGGCATATGACGCCGCAAACGGTAAATGCCTATTACAACCCGGTGATGAATGAGATTGTTTTTCCAGCGGCGATTTTGCAATCCCCATTTTTCTCATTGACTGCCGATGATGCCGTCAACTACGGCGGAATCGGCGCAGTGATTGGCCATGAAATCGGCCATGGCTTTGATGATCAAGGCTCAAAATTTGATGGCGATGGCGCCCTCAACAACTGGTGGAGCGATGAAGATCGTGCCGCATTTGAGATTCGCTCCAATGCTTTGATCGAGCAGTACAACAAACTGGTCCCAGAAGAGACACCAGATATCACTGTCAATGGCGCACTTACTGTTGGTGAAAATATCGGCGACTTAGGTGGCTTAGCCATTGCTTATAAGGCTTATCAAATCTCACTTGCCGGTAAGCCATCGACGGTGATCGGTGACTTAACCGGTGAACAGCGTCTCTTCCTTGGATGGGCACAGGTCTGGCGCGGCAAAGTTCGCCCAGAAGAGATGCGTCGTCGCATCGCTACTGATCCGCACTCCCCTAGTGAGTTTCGCTGCAACACAATCGTCAGTAACTTCACACCCTTCTATGAAGCATTTGGTGTTACTGAAAAAGATAAGTTGTGGATCGATGAATCACAACGCGTTCAGATTTGGTAATTAATGAGCTTTAGTTTTGAGATCAAACATGCCGAGTCAGCGTCTTTAGCGCGCGTTGGAACAATCACAACACCGCATGGGCAGATTCAAACTCCAGCATTTATTCCGGTAGGCACTAAGGCCACAGTGAAATCGGTGCTGCCTGAAGCGATGGCAGATCTTGGCGCACAAGCCTTATTAGCTAATGCTTATCATTTGTACTTACAGCCCGGGGCAGATATTTTGGATGAGGCTGGTGGGCTTGGCGAATTTATGAACTGGCCTGGGCCAACTTTTACTGACTCTGGTGGTTTTCAAGTCTTATCTCTTGGCGTTGGTTTTAAGAAAGTCTTAGCCATGGATGCAAAGACTTTTCGCGCCGATGATGTCATCGCCGGCAACAAAGAGCGCCTGGCCCATGTTGATGATGAAGGCGTAACTTTTAAATCCCACCTCGATGGCTCCATGCATCGCTTTACTCCAGAGATTTCGATGCAGGTTCAGCACCAAATTGGAGCTGACATTATGTTCGCCTTCGATGAGTGCACGACGCTACATAACACTCGCCCGTATCAAGAGTTAGCCATGGATCGCACTCTGGCCTGGGCCGCCCGATGCCTGGATGAGCACAAGAAGCTCACTGATCAACGAAGTACCAAGCCCTACCAAGCTTTATTTGGTGTGATTCAAGGGGCTCAATATGAGGATCTACGTAAAAAAGCCGCTGGTGATTTAGGCTCCCTTGAATCTTCCGGACAGTCATTTGATGGCTTTGGAATCGGCGGTGCCTTAGATAAAGAAAAACTTGGAACGATTGTTGGTTGGGTCAATCAGGTACTGCCGCAGGAAAAACCGAAGCACTTATTGGGAATCGGCGCCCCTGAAGATCTATTTGTCGGCGTAGAAAACGGTATCGATACATTTGACTGCGTATTAGCCAGTCGAATCGCTCGCACAAGCGCTGTGTACACGATGGAGGGGCGTTTTAACCTGTCTAACAGCCGATTTAAGCGCGATTTCACCGCAATTGACGATGAATGTGACTGTTACACCTGTACGCACTACACACGGGCGTATATGCACCATGTATTTCGTGGCAAAGAGATGATTGCAGCAACTCTTGCAACGATTCACAATGAGCGATTTATTGTTCGCTTAGTTGATCAGATGCGACAGGCGCTAGTGGATGGAAACTTCGCCGACATGAAGGCCGATTTCCTAGGCCGCTATAGCCACCGCAGCGGACAAGCTAGCGACTAAGTAGGACTTACTTCTTAGCAGCTAAACGAGCCTCACGACGGACACGCTGTTCGGCAGGATCTGGTACCGGAACGGCAGCGATCAAGCGACGTGTGTAGTCATTTTGTGGACGCATCAAAATCGAATCACGATCGCCTTCTTCGACTAGCAGACCGTTCTGCATAACTGCAATGCGGTGGGCCAAGATATCGACTACGGCTAAATCGTGGCTGATAAATAGACATGCAAACTTCATCTTTTCCTGAAGCTCTTGCAAAAGATCTAAGAAGCGGGCCTGTACCGAAACATCTAGCGCCGATGTAGGTTCATCGGCAATCAACAAATCTGGTGTCAATGCCAGTGCGCGCGCAATACCCACACGTTGGCGCTGTCCACCTGATAGCTCATGCGGATAACGGTTGCGATAGCTGCGTGGAAGTTCCACTTGGTCCAATAAATCTTCGATCATGCGTGCAAGCTCAGGACCCTTAGCAATTTTTGCTAAGAATATTGGCTCGCCAATTGACTCTCCGATTGGCAGACGTGGATTTAACGAGCTAGCTGGATCTTGAAAAACGATTCCCGTATGGCGACGAATCGAAAAGAGATCTTTTTGTGATGCATGGCTAATATCTTTGCCAACAATCTCAATTGTTCCGGCTTTAATAGGAAGTAAACCAATTGCTGCACGACCTACAGTTGTCTTTCCAGAGCCTGATTCTCCTACCAGGCCAACGATTTCACCTGGATAGATTTCAAGGTTAAAGTTTTTGACTGCAGTAAATGCTGGAATACGTCCGCGCTTTGGATATTCAATGGTCACATCAGTAAGTTTTAAAACGGGATCTGGTTTAGCGTTCTCCTTGTAAGGAAGTGCGCGCTTTACACTTGAACCCAACTTTGGAACCGAACCCAATAGTTGCTGTGTATATGGATGCTGTGGGCGATTAAAGATCTGGTCGGCACTGCCGTGTTCAACGGTAATTCCATCTTTCATAACCAAGATCTCATCGGCCATATCGGCGACAACACCCATGTCATGCGTAATCAAAAGAATGGCAGAGTTGAACTTACCTTTAAGATCGCGCATTAAATCCAAAATCTCAGCCTGAACCGTTACATCAAGAGCCGTGGTTGGTTCATCGGCGACTAGAAGTCCTGGATCACACGCGAGGGCTTGAGCGATCATTGCGCGTTGGCGCTGACCACCTGATAGCTGATGCGGGTACTTATTAATTGATTTTTCTGGATCTGGAATATCCACCATCGTGATTAATTCAAGTGCGCGAGCATGTGCCTGATGAGGACCCATGTCGAAGTGATTGCGCAAAGTCTCCATGATCTGAAAACCAATTGTGTAGACCGGATTTAGCGCTGTCATTGGCTCTTGGAAAATATAGGCAACTTCTTTTCCTCGGAAATGGCGAAGCGTTACCGCTTTAGCGTTGAGCATCTCCTGCTCTTTAACTTTTACGCTTCCAGACATGCGTGCATTAGATGCAAGCAGAGACATCAAACCTAAAGCCGTCGTTGATTTACCTGAACCTGATTCACCGACGATGGCAGTTACTTTGCCGGGTTCAAGCGAGAGGTTCATATCGATAACAGCTGGATACCACACGCCATCCACCCAGAAATCGACGTTAAATCCCGCGATCTCTAAAATTGGCTTACTCATAGGTGTGCCTCCGCTAGCTTCATATCAAGGTTTAGATCCAACTGTGACAAACTGAGTTCATGAACAATCCCGAAAAGTTCCGTCCCACTAGTGCGCTCATTATGGGTTGGGTGTTGATCGCTTTTTTCGGCGGTTTTATCGCTCAAAGTATTTACTACGGTGGAGTCGCTGAAGCGATTATCACTGTGGGTATCTGCGGTCTGGGCGTTTTCGGGACTTACTTGAGTTTCATTAAGCCCTACGTTGTGATCTTTGATGAAGGCATCAAGATCGTTAACCCAACCAAAGAGATCACTGCTAGCTGGGATCTCGTCGATGAGATCGAGACTAAGTACAGCATGTCGATCATTGTTGACGGCCGCACTTTCTACGCGTGGGCCGCTCCAGCTCCGAGTCGTCGTCACGGAAAGCGTATGCATAAGAGTGACTTCACTCCCCGAGGCAGTGCGCACCCGGTTCGAATTGGTGACTCGCCGCGAAGTGATTCGGGTGCGTGTGCCTACATTGCTCGACTGCGCCGAAAAGATTTCATCGCCCGAGCTGTGCCCGCTCACAATATCTTCCAGGTTAAGAGCGGTCTGTTCATTAAATAAATTACTCATCGGCCTGTGCCAGTTTTCTAGCGGTGGCTGACTCTTGACGCTCTTTCTTTGAAATGCGTCGACGCTGGCGTGGATCGAATGCATCACGCAGACCATCACCAATAAAGTTAATACTCAGAGCAATTGAGATAATAAAGAAGCCTGGATACCAAAACAGCCATGGGCGGGTCGTAAACGAATCCTGATACTGGCTAATTAATAGTCCCAGTGAAACATCCGGTGGAACCACGCCAAAGCCTAAGTAAGACAGCGCCGTCTCAAGCAAAATTGCTCCCGATAAGAGCAGCGTTACTGAGACGATGATGATTCCGACGGCATTAGGCAAAATGTGCTTGAAGATAATACGGCGATTAGATGCGCCAGCAACGCGTGCGGCATCAACGAACTCTCGTTCACGAAGGGTCAAAAACTCTCCACGCACTAAACGTGACAGGCCAGTCCATGCAAATAAACCTAAGTAAAACGCTAAGAAGATCGCGCCAAGGTTGCCGTAGTGGTAGCCGATGACAGAGCCAATTAGAACTGCTGGAACTGTAATCATGAAGTCCACAAGGCGCATCAGGATTGAGTCAATCTTTCCGCGATAGAAGCCAGAGATTGAACCGACGATAGTTCCAATTGTTCCGCCGAGGAAGCCAATAACTACCATTACAGATAATGAGCGCTGCGCACCTTTCATTACCAAAGCAAAGAAGTCATGTCCGATGTCATCTTGACCAAATGGATGTGTACCAAGTCCAATGCCTGCTCCACCTAGGAACTGTGGACGCAAAGAGATTGTTGGGCATCCAACGGTTCCACCTGGACAGTCGCCAACGCGAAGCTCAGGTAGATCTTCGGTTGTCCACTTCCACCATCCATGAATTCTCCACACGCCAAATAATCTAAAGTCCAGCGCGCTAAATACAAATATGACGATTGAAATAATTGTTACTAAAGAGATAACTGCAGCACGGTGACGGAAGAAGCGGCGGCGAACTATTTGCCCCTGGCTTAAGCCTTCAACTTCTCGATTGGAGATCGCGTTCTCACCACTGAGAACCTCAGTTGATTCCGTTGACTTTTTAGATGTGCGGGCCATTTATGCACCACTTCCTACTCGAATACGTGGGTCTAAGGCCGAATACAACAAATCTGCAACTAGATTCGCTAAGACCGACAAAGTCGATGTTACAAAGAAGACACCCATCAAGAGATTTAAGTCAAAGGAGAGGATGCCTCGATAAAACAGCGTTCCCATACCAGACCAACCAAAGACGCGTTCAGTAATCAACGCACCGCCAATAACACCTGCAAAATCAACGACCATAATCGTTGTTAAAGGAATCATCGTGTTTCTGAATGCGTGACGCATAATCACAGTTCGTTCAGTTAAGCCCTTCGCACGGGCGGTGCGAATGTAATCCTGATTAAGCACCTCTAGCAGCGTTCCGCGGGAGTATCGAATATAGCCCGCAAAGGAAATCAATG
Organism: uncultured Actinomycetes bacterium; assembly: GCA_903921405.1. Taxonomy (GTDB): domain Bacteria; phylum Actinomycetota; class Actinomycetes; order Nanopelagicales; family Nanopelagicaceae; genus Planktophila. The sequence goes on along the minus strand of CAIXPV010000075.1, from coordinate 3,606 downwards.
TCAGTGCAACGGTCGGCAAGAACAAGTGCATGACTAGATCAAGGTTAGAAACCCAAAAATCTTGTGTATCTAATAAGTCACTGCGTTGGCCAATAGTTGGTACCGGTCGATAGTTAATCGCATCAGTCTCCATGTATGGCTGCCACGTTTGCATAAATTTGTCGACGACGATAATTATTGATGAGAGAAAGGCAGTGAGGACTGCGGTTCGAATAATTGGCCCACGATCGATTTTTGAGAATGAAATTCCGGCAAAAACTCCTACTGTGATCAGGATCGAGAAGATAGCAAAGACCCCGAGTGCACCTTGATGGTTATCAAATACCCAGTTTGCAGGGTAATACACCAGCAAAGTTGCAGCTGAGACGGTTAGCGATGCACGCAGGGCAGCTTTATTGGTAATGCCGACAGAAAGTTGAGTAACGCCATATGCAATACCTACAGATAAGCCACCAACAATGATTGGCCCAAGACCTGGGTGTAAGAACCAGTTCATGGCATCCATAATCGCAACCATTCCACCGGCGATTAAAGTGGCAGTGCCAAATACAGTCCAGAAAGTTTTGCGCGTTCCGCCGATAACCGAGGCCCAGAAAATGCCGCTGGCTAGTGCCAGAAGGAATAAGCCTTTGAGCGGAACATTTGGTTCACGTAAAAAGTTATTAAATGAGATCGCTAGGTACTGCTTAAGCAATACGGCTACCCAAAAGATTGGAAGTGAGAACATTAAAAACGATACGAAGGTCATCGAATAATCGAATCGGCTGTACTGGCGAAGTGCAGTGACAACGCCGATTCCAATGCCCATGACTATTGCAAGAATCGTTGAAGCCAAAACCAGACGAAGGGTCACTGGGATAGCTTGGGCTAAGTCGGCGCCCACGGTTGCACCTTCACGGGTCATACCAAAGTTTGCATGGCCAACAAATAGGCCAAGAACGCCTTTGAGCCAGAGGAAATATCGAGCTGGAGGCGGAACATCTAATTGAAGTTCACGACTGAGCGAGATCATTAAGAAATCTCGGTTGGGATCAGTGCTTGTCTTTAAATCAGCAAGGGGATCACCTGAATATGCCGCAAGGTTGTAGAGGATAAAACTAGAACCCATGAGGATGACGCCCAAAACGCCCAAACGGCGCATGATGAAAGCAAACATCGTGAAATAGAACCTTTCTAGCAACAAGAACTGCGGTCAAAAACTTTTCAGACTATACAGGCAATGACACCCGGAAGTTACCTTCCGGGTGTCATCTTTACTACCTATTTATTACTAAAGGCTAATAACCCTTAGTAGGTCCACTCCCAGAAGTTCCACACCATCTGTGGAGACAATGGGCCTGGCTTTACGTTCTTGAGATCCTTGTTAACTGCTACAACACCTGGGTGTACGAATACACCAGTTGTGATTGCATCAGCATTTGTTAGGCGCTCAATTGCGATGTACTTAGCACCAAGGATTGCCTCTGAAAGAGGTGTATCCAAAGTTGCAATGATTCCATCAACTGCTGGGTTGCTGTAACCAAGGATGTTATTTCCACCATTGGTATCAAAGACCTCAGCTGATTGACGCTGTGTTACAGATGATGCAACCCAAGCGAAGAAGTATGCATCGTAGTTTGAGTTACCTAGAAGTGAAGGCCAGTCAGTACGAACATCTCCTACTAGGTCGAATCCAATCTTTGCCATGTTTGCCTTAGCTAGAGCGAACTCTGAGGCACGACGTGGATTGTTTCCTGGAACAAGTACGCGAACCTTTACTGGGCTCTTAAGTGCATTTGGATAGTACTTCTTAACCAAGTTAAGTGCAGTTAGGTTACGTGATGCTTGAGTTCCACGTGTTAGGAATGAAGATCCGTTAGCTGCAATCACCTTTGAGTAAAGAGCAGATCCTGGTGAAACCCATGTTGAAGAAAGTGGAGTTGTAACACCGTTAATTGGTGCAATCAACTTCTCCATGATTTCATCGCGTGGAATTCCGAGTAAGAATGCTTGACGAAGTGCTAGAGACTTAGCGCCATCTTTTACTGAGAAAAGACCAGTGTATGGAGCCTCATCAACAACAGTGTCATAGTGAAGATCCCAGTGCTCGTAAGCAACTTGTTCTACACCAACGACGTTAACTGCAGAGATCTTCTTTAGTGCTGCAACGCCATCGGCAGTTGCCTGACCTGCGTAAACATCGAGCTCGCCGTTAGCAAGTGCCTGTGCAGCAGCTGTGCCATCACCGATGAACTTGAATACAACAGTATCGATTGATCCGCTCATCGCTGGACCTGAGTTGTACTTAGGGTTCTTCTTAAGTGTTACAGAAGTCTTTGCAACTGCGCTGTCAAGAATAAATCCACCATTGCTTACGAGAAGCAGTGGGTTAGTTGTCTTGTCAACAGTTGTGATTGTGAAATCTTCTGACCAGACTTTACCAATTTTCTTAAGCAAAACTGAGTCCTTGGCATTGAATGCAGCAACAAAGCGATCACGAGCAGCTTCGTTTTCTGCAACAGTTCCAAGTGCCTTCTTGCCTTCTGCCATCAACACAAGTGCGTGAACAGAGGCTGGTCCTGGACCGTAGAGATCCCAGTTAGCGATTGGCTTCTTGAAGCGAAGAGTTACTGTCATCTTGTCGGCAGAAAGTGTTGGCTCTCCAACGATGTTGTCAGCATAAACTCCTGAGTATCCAAGACCGTTAAATGCTGGCTTGGCAGTCTTGCTCTTTGGATCTCCAAGACCTGCAGCGATTGAATATGCATCGCTCTGCAGAACGTGTGAAAGAAGAAGGTCTTCACCAGTAATTGGTGTTCCATCTGACCACACGCGGCCTGGGTTAACTGTCCATGATGTACGGAAGTCAGTCTTTGTGTTCTTAACGATCTTGTATGAACCAAAAACAGTGTTCTTTACAAGCTCTTTTTTGTTGTTGTAATAGTTAAAGCCCATACCTTGTAGGTATGAAACTGCAGAACATGTTGTTGAGTTCGTAGCTGAAAGGCTGCAGTTCAAACCAGTGATTGCGTTTGTTTCATGCAGGATTACAGTTGAACGCGTTGCAGCCTGGGCTGGGGTCAGTAGAGATACTGCCAAAGCCGCAGAAGCTGTAATTGCTAACGCAAATTTTGCGCTGCGTTGTAACTTCATTAGTCCTCCTTGAGGGGTTATTGGGTACATGTGAAGAGTCGACTAACCCCACACCTACCCATTGGTGCAGAGAGTCTGCCGTACGCTCCACTGTGACGCAACAGGCAAATGGCTCGCACCTGCCTCACATCGCCGTTTATACCTATATATATAAGGTAAGAAACTGAGAAAAATCACCCCTGCTGGCGGGCTTTTTCGATTTTTGCGGTGGTTAAGCGAGGCGCCGCCAAGGCCCACAACAACAGGCCCAGTACGACCGAAATCAAGTAGGGGGCCCGGAGGGCGCTTTCGCGAGATACCACGTGAGTCATGACCGTGACCAATCCCCCGCCCACAAACATTCCAATAGGGATCGAACCCCAGGCAAAGAATCGATAGACGCTATTGACCCGACCCAGCAACACCGGCGGGATGATGCTTTGGCGAAGTGAGACTGTGATTGTGTTCCATAAAATCGCAACAAATGTCTCAAAG
>CAIXPV010000074.1 GCA_903921405.1 uncultured Actinomycetes bacterium | reverse complement strand
TTTGCTTTTCTGATTACTGATGTTTTAAAGCTCCTAAAAAGGTCGAGAGCTAAATCGCGTTTTTCCATTAGCTCTTACCTTTCTTAACTAGCCCTGGTGTCACATAGAACTTTTGTGTTAGCAGCTCTGCGGGTAAATCACTTTCAACTGCGGCAGTAATAATCGTTTGTTCGGCGATATGAGTAATAGACATTAGCGCCAAGCGTCTTGAGGTGTCTAGTTCGGCAAAGACATCATCGAGAATCAAAATTGGTTCTGAACCCTCGCTTTTCAATAAATTAAATGATCCGATTCGCAGTGAAATCGCCATCGACCATGATTCACCGTGACTGGCATAACCCTTTGCAGGAAAGTCGCCAAGTTGTAAATGTAGATCATCCCTGTGAGGGCCAATTAAGGAAACACCGCGTTCTACTTCTTGATAAGCAACTTCTTCTAACCGCTTCGTGAGTGCTGTTACATTGTTTTCAACATTAGCGCTGACGCCCTCGGTGCTGCACTTATATGCGATAGATGCTGGTTTGACTTCATTTAAATGTGCGTAGTTTTTTGCTACCCATGGATTTAAAGCATCAATTAATGCGATTCGTTCAGCTGTTAGTTGGGCCCCTAAATTAACGAGTTGTTCGTTCCATGGCACTAAAGCGCTTTGTGATGATCGTGTTTTCAATAAAGCGTTACGTTGTTTTACTGTTCGCTCATAGTCTGCAATTACACCGGCAAGCCTGGGACTTCTCGTGATTAACAAACGGTCTAGAAAATCCCTGCGGGTTCCAGGCTCACCGCGAACTAAATCTAAGTCTTCGGGTGAAAAATAGACTATTTGGCAGGCTCCTAATATTTCACGTTGACTTCTAGTTGGGTTTCCGTTTAACCGTGCACGGTTAGCTTTGTTTATATTTATTTCTAGATCAACATTTAGTACTCTGTCGTCGCGTTCAATTTCTGCGCGGATAATTGCTTGTTGCGCATCTAAGGTGACAAGTGGTGTGTTGTTTGAAACTCGATGCGATGAAAGAAAAGCTAAATAAATTAAAGCCTCTGCGATATTTGTTTTTCCTGATCCGTTGTCACCTATAAAAGTGGCAACACCAGGCTCGAAAGAGATGTCAAGGGTTGGGTATGAGCGGAAGTTGGTTAACGCCAACTTATTGATACGCATAGCTATCTTTTTTGTTACGAGGCGTAACGCATAGGCATTAACAAATAACGGTAGTTTTCAATTAAAGCCCCGTCTTTGTCACTCTTACCCATAAGGATTGCTGGTTTATTTGGTCCGGTGAAAGATATTTGAACAAACTTAGTTCCAACTGCATTTAAACCATCGGCCAAGAAGACTGGATTGAAAGCAATTGAAATTGGTTCACCTGTTAAAAGGATCTCAATCGCTTCCGTTGCTTGAGCTTCTTCTCCTGCACCGGCTTCAAGTGACAGTGAGTTGTTGTTGAAATCTAAACGTAGTGGAACGGTTTTATCTGTTACTAAAGCAACTCGTCGTACTGAATCAAGAAGAGTGGCCACTTCAATAAGTGCGGTAGTTGTTACTTCTTGTGGAAGTAAGTGGCGGTATGGAGGGAAAGTTCCGTCAAGCATTCTCGACGTCATTGTCTTTCCATCACTTGCAAAACCTGCTAAACGATCATTACTAGTGGCAGGTGCGAACGAGATTGAAACGTTTTTCGTTCCTGTTAAAGATTTAGCCGCATCGGCGATGGTGCGAGCGCGCAGCAAAGATGATGTTGAAACATTAGGTGTTGATGGCTGCCATTGGATTTCTCGGACAGCTAATCTGTAGCGATCAGTTGCAGCCAATGTGACTGTCTCTTCGTTAATTTCAATATGAACGCCTGTAAGGGTGGGTAGTGAGTCATCTCGCCCTGCAGCTATTGCAACCTGGGCAACTGCTGTTGCGAATACATCGCTTGGAATAACGCCGGTTGTATCTGGAAGTTCAGGAAGATTTGGATATTCATCAACTGAAAGAGTTGGGAGTGTAAATTTTGCGCTTCCGCTAGTTACTAAGACGCGGGTTCCCTCTAACGCGAAAACGATTGGTTTATTGGGAAGGGAGCGCGAAATTTCTGCTAGTAAGCGGCCTGGTACTAGAACTTTGCCGCCTTCTTTTATCTCTGCGTGAAAATGAGCTTTACTGGCTGTCTCTAAATCAGAGGCGGATAAATAAACTTGATCGCCTGTAGCGTCGATGACGATTCCAAGGAGCTCTGTTTTTATAGGTCTTGTCGAAAGGCTTCTGGAAACCCAATTAACACCATCGACTAAAACAGATTGTTCAACTGTGAACTTCATGGAGTGCCCCAATTCAGTGAAAGGTTCGTTTCACATCTAGATCTATATATATAAAGGTAGTCGTAGTAACCAGAGGCAACACCTGTGGGTAAGTAAGAAAAGCCCTGCTCAAAGCCTAAATTTAACAACGAAGGGTTGTGTATAACAGGGGTAAAACTGTGGAGGTTTTCCATTAACACTCACCCTTCCTCTCAAACATCCATCTTGCACTTGTTAGTTATACACAAAAAACCCGTAGATCTCCACAGTTATCCACACGTTATCCCCAACTGGGGGTAAAGAATGGCAAAAAGGACATTTCTACCTATAACGGTAGTTATCGGGCCTGTTGTTTGATTCTATTGGTGAGCTCAGTGACCTGGTTATAGATCGATCTGCGCTCAGCCATTAGTTGACGGATCTTGCGGTCGGCGTGCATAACCGTTGTGTGGTCACGCCCGCCGAATGTCTGACCGATTTTTGGGAGTGAGAGTTCGGTTAACTCACGGCATAAGTACATTGCGATCTGGCGGGCATTTACTAAAACCCGAGACCTAGAGGTTCCACATAAATCATCGATGGTCAATGAGAAGTAGACGGCTGTTTGAGCCATGATCGTGGCGCCAGTTATCTCCGGGTTGCCCTCGTTTGGAATCAAATCCTTAAGGACGATTTCAGCCAACGACAAATCCACGCTTTGACGGTTAAGGGAGGCAAAGGCGGTCACTCGAATAAGGGCGCCTTCAAGCTCTCGAATATTTGTAGAGATTTTACTAGCGATGTATTCCAACACATCATCGGGGGCATTTAATTTATCTTGCGCAGCTTTTTTGCGAAGAATCGCAATACGAGTTTCAAGCTCTGGAGGTTGAATGTCAGTAATTAAACCCCACTCGAACCGACTACGAAGACGATCTTCCAAAGTTGTTAACTGTTTTGGCGGACGGTCGCTAGAAATTACGATCTGTTTATTAGCGTTATACAACGTATTAAATGTATGGAAGAACTCTTCCTGCGTACGCTCTTTATTTTCTAAGAACTGAATATCATCAACAATCAAAATATCTAAGGCGCGATAACGACGTTGGAAAGCCGAAGCTTTGTCATCACGAATCGAGTTAATAAAGTCGTTTGTAAACTCTTCCGATGAAACATAACGAACACGAACATGCCCATACAACTCTTTAGCGTAAGCGCCAATAGCGTGCAGGAGGTGGGTTTTACCTAACCCAGACTCACCATAAATAAACAATGGGTTGTATGCCTTAGCGGGCGCTTCAGCAACTGCAACTGCAGCAGCATGAGCAAAACGATTTGATGAACCAACTACAAACTTTTCAAAGGTGTAACGCGGATTTAGTTGTGAAAGCTCAGAGACGGGAGTGTTTTGAGATGGAGCATCGTCGCGACCTGTGCCGCTCTTAGGAACTACAAACTCAATATCGATTTCAGCCTGTGGTGTAGGTGCAGACTCCAATGTTTCATCGACTGTAACTGCGATATTTGTTTTTTCGCCAAGCTCGCGAGTTAAGACGTCACTAACAGCTGTACGCAAACGACTTTCAAGAACATCTTTAGCAAAAAGATTTGGTGTTGCGACCAACAAAGTAGTTTGATCACTGTTATGTAAAAGACCCAAAGGCTTACTCAGTTGTAAGAAAGCTCGGTGTTGGGGGGCATCGGCAGCGACCTCTTCGATAACCCGACCCCAGAGGGCACTGAGTTCAATCTCTTTTACGTCCATAAGGTGCCTTTCCGTTATCCACAAAGTTATCCACAGCCTGTGGTCTAAACCTCAAGTTGAGGCCTTGAAATAACCCCTAAGGCTAAAAACCTGTGGAGAGAGGTGAAAAGTAGAGCGAAATGAGAAAAAAAGCAACTAGTTATCCACAGATTGAGAAGAATCAAAGGGGCAAAAAACTGAGTTTGACCGCCTTATCCCCAGACCTCTACCGTTACACCCTCGCTTCCCCCGTATTTCTGACCGATCGCCAGATTTTTATCTTAGGAGTTTCACATGACAAAGCGCACCTTCCAACCCAACGTCCGACGTCGCGCCAAAAAGCACGGCTTCCGCGCACGCATGGCAACCCGCGCCGGCCGCGCAGTTCTTGCAGCTCGCCGCGCTAAAGGTCGCGCCCGACTTTCTGCATAAGAATTTATATAAAGACTCCCGTGCTTGCTAAAACAGCACGTCTTACTGAGAGCGGGGATTTCGCCCGCGCAACGAAGAGTGGAATTCGATTTACTTCGACCAACTTCGTCGGCTACCTCTATATCACCACAGATGTACATATCCCTGCCCGGGCAGGATTAATTATTAGCAAGGCAGTCGGGGGATCAGTTGCCCGTCATCGCTTAGCACGCAAAATCCGCCACTGTCTTAAAGATTCCTATTCACAACTTCCCCAAGGAAGTTTGTTGGTTGTACGAGGATTGAATAACTCAGCGAACGCAGATTGTGCCAACGAAATAAAAGAAGTTGTAAACAATTTGGTTAAGAAAGCCAATGAGCGGGCGATGAAGAAATGAGAAGGCTTCTTACCGCTCCAATTAAGTTTTACCAAAAATGGATCTCCCCAATGTTTGGACCACGTTGTAAGTACTACCCATCGTGTTCAAGTTATGCAGTCAGTGCGATTGAAGAATATGGTCTCAAAGGAGTAGCAATGAGTGCTTGGCGCTTAGTGCGATGTAACCCATGGTCACACGGTGGTGTCGATTATGCAGTTAAAGAAAAGGCGGAAGTTTAAATTATGAGCACCATACTAAAACCCTTATATATAGCGGTTTCTTGGGTAATTGTAACAATTCACAATTTACTCTCGCATATCTTTGGCAAAGACAGTGGCGTATCGTGGTCACTCGCCATTGTTGGCTTGGTTATTTTAATCCGTATTATTTTAATCCCACTCTTTGTTAAGCAGATTAAAAGTCAGCGCGCATTAACTGCCCTTCAACCACACATGAAGGAGATTCAAAAGAAGTACAAGGATGATCGCCAAAAACAATCCGAAGAGATGATGAAGCTCTAC
>CAIXPV010000073.1 GCA_903921405.1 uncultured Actinomycetes bacterium | reverse complement strand
TCGGCGCGCGCTGCAACTTTAGCTGCACGTTTTTGATCCTTAGTCACCACGGGGGCTAGGGAGGAGACGATGCGCTTGGACTCAGAGTCCTTGCGCTTAGGGGTTGGTCGGCCTTTACCTGGAGTCGCTGAAGTCATGGTGCTTACTATATTAGTTTCAGTGGCCAGTTGAAGTCGCGAAGGTGCCAATTCAGCAGGTAGGCTTGGCACATCTAGTCCAAGGAGAGCAATGATGACAACTGAGACACCTACAGATTCACTGACTACATCGATCCGATTAACCGATGTTGCTGCAACAAAGGTAGCTGCATTGCTGGCACAAGAAGGCCGCGATGATTTGATGTTACGTGTTGCCGTACAACCTGGTGGATGTTCGGGTCTTCGTTACCAGCTCTACTTTGATGATCGCAATCAAGATGGCGATGTTGTTCATGAGTTTGGAACCGTCAAGGTCATCATCGACAAGATGAGCGATCCATATTTGATGGGCGCATCAATTGATTTTGTTGACACAATTGAGAAGCAGGGCTTCACAATTGATAATCCAAATGCTGGCGGCTCATGCGCCTGCGGCGATTCATTTAACTAATATTGAGGCCTTTGCGCTCTAAGATCGCTACATGAAAATAGGTGTAGCTGGTTCGGTTGGTCTAGATCATTTAATGACCTTTTCCGGAAAATTCACCGACTCACTTGTTGCCGGCTCTCTCGAAAAAGTATCACTGTCATTTCTGGTGGATAGCTTGGATGTTCGTCGCGGAGGATGTGCAGCCAACATCGCATTCGGCATGGGAGTTCTTGGTTTAAATCCAGTTCTTATCGCCGCAGTAGGAAAAGATTGGCCAGATTATGAAGCGTGGCTTTCGCGTCACGGAGTAGATACGTCTCACGCTCTGGTCTCAGAGACTTTGTATACAGCACACTTTATGGTGACAACTGATGATGATTTGAATCAGATCGCATCCTTCTTTCCCGGAGCGATGAGTGAGGCTAGAAATATTGAGCTCGGTCCAATTATGGATAAAACTGGTCGCTTTGATTTAGTCGTCATTTCCCCAGATGACCCAGAGGCGATGTTGCGTCACTCTGAAGTCTGTCGACAAGAGGGAATCGCCTTTGCAGCAGATCCATCTCAGCAGATGGCCAGAATGAGTGGTGATGATATTAAGGGGCTCATCGATGGGGCGGCGTACTTGTTTATGAATGAATATGAGCTAGCCCTTGCCATGCAAAAGACCGGGTGGAGTGATGCTGAGATATTGAGCCGCGTAGCAGTTCGCGTGATAACCCTTGGTTCTCACGGTGCGAAAGTAGAGACTTCTTCTGGCGATTTCGTTCAGGTGAGCGTTCCTAAGGAGCGCTCTAAGACTGATCCCACCGGTGTTGGTGATTCATTTAGATCTGGCTTCATAGCCGGTCTTGCATGGGGCCTTAGTCACGAGCGGTGTGCTCAATTAGGCGCCCTTATCGCTACATATGTAATTGAAACTAAGGGCACTCAGGAGTACCGGTTTACATCATCTGAGTTTGTAGCTCGCTTCTCTGATGCCTATGGTCAAGAAGCAGCAGCCGAGATCGCCGCGCACCTTAAATAATTTGTGCCCTGTACCACTGAGCAAGGCCATATTTGATACCAACATTGCCGCCATTGCACTATATCCTTACCCCCATGTTGCGACAGAAGATGCTGGGCCTACGCGCCCTGGCCCTGCTAATCCCTACGCTCGTTCTTACTGGCTGCTCTAAGGTCTCTGGCCTAGGGTACGAAGAAGGCCTTTCCAGCGTTAATGATCAATCACTATCGCTGTGGCAGGGCGCATGGATCACTGCCGGAATCGTGGGAGTATCAACTCTTATTTTGATCTTGTGGCCTGCAGTCTTTCATCGCCTGAAAAAAGATGGTCCAGAGTTTCCTAAGCAGACTCAGTACCACATTCCAATTGAGATTGTTTATACGATTATTCCATTCATCATCGTTGCAGTTCTATTTTTCTACACTGCCAAAAAGGAAACTGCAATAACTGCCAAGAGCCCAAATGTTATGCATCAAATATCAGTAACAGGCATGCAATGGTCATGGCAGTTTGCATATCCTGAAGCTGGTGAAAAGGCTGTTGTGACAGGTACTCCAGCTAAACCGCCAACTTTGGTTGTTCCACTTGGTGAAAGAGTTCGCTTCACGATTAAATCAAATGACGTTGTCCATGGTTTTTGGATACCCGCATTCATGATTCAAATGCAGAATCTGCCAGGGGTTACCAACCATCTTGAATTCACCGCTAATAAATTGGGCGAATATCCGGGGCGCTGCAATATTCTGTGCGGCCGCGCTCATTCACAGATGATTTTCACTGTCAAAGTTGTTACACCGGCCGAGTACCAGGCTTATCTTGAAACTCTAAAGGGGAGCACAGTATGACCACCTATGCACAGAGCCCAACGACTTCAGCTTTAGCTCCTTTGCCGCCTAAAAAAGGTAAAAACTTTGTCAAGTGGATAACATCAACTGACCATAAGACAATCGGTTATCTATATTTAATGACGGCTTTTGCGTGGTTCCTCATTGGGGGAGTTTTAGCACTTGCCCTTAGAAGTGAATTAGCACGCCCAGGCATGCAGTTCTTGAGCTATGAGCAGTACAACCAAATCTTTACTATGCACGGAACAATCATGCTTTTGATGTTTGCAACACCGCTCTTTGTTGGTTTTGCCAACGTCATTATGCCGCTGCAAATCGGCGCAGCCGATGTAGCTTTCCCACGACTTAATATGCTTTCATACTGGTTGTATTTATTCGGCGGAACTATGGCCTTTGCTGGCTTCTTAAGTCCAGGCGGGGCTGCCTCTTTTGGTTGGACTGTTTATGTTCCACTTTCTAATGCAACGTATTCACCTGGTATCGGCGCCGATCTGTGGTTGATCGGTTTAGCGATCGGTGGAGTTGGAACTATTTTGGGCGGCGTCAATTTCATTACAACTATCTTCACAATGCGCGCTCCGGGTATGACTATGTTTCGTATGTCAATCTTTTCGTGGAATGTATTACTGACATCAATCCTTGTTCTACTTGCCTTCCCACCTTTAGCTGCGGCTCTCTTGGGGCTGGAATCAGATCGAATTTACGGCACTCACTTATTTGATCCCGCCAACGGAGGAGCCATGCTCTTCCAACACCTCTTTTGGTTCTTTGGTCACCCCGAGGTCTATATTTTGGCGCTGCCTTTCTTTGGTATAGCAACTGAGATTTTGCCAGTGTTTAGTCGCAAACCAATCTTTGGATATAAAGGTTTGATTGCGGCAACTATTGCAATCTCTGCACTCTCGGTCTCTGTATGGGCACACCACATGTTTGCAACTGGTCAGGTATTGCTACCGTTCTTCTCCTTTATGACATTCCTTATCGGTGTGCCAACTGGAGTGAAATTCTTTAATTGGATCGGAACCATGTGGCGCGGTCACGTTACATTTGAAACGCCAATGTTGTGGGTTATGGGATTCCTCGTCACATTCTTATTCGGAGGACTCACTGGAATTATTCTGGCATCACCGCCATTGGACTTTGCGGTATCTGCTAGTTACTTCGTAGTTGCGCACTTCCACTACGTTCTATTTGGAACTGTTGTCTTTGCAATGTTTGCAGGCTTCTACTTCTGGTGGCCAAAGATGACTGGAAAAATGCTCAATGAACGACTTGGTAAAATTCACTTTTGGACAACTTTCGTGGGCTTCCACTTAACCTTCCTCATCCAACACTGGTTAGGCATCAAGGGCTTCCCACGTCGCTATGCAGATTACTTGGCAACCGATGGTTTCACATTCATGAACACAGTCTCAACTATCGGCTCTTTCTTGCTAGCTTTCTCAATGATTCCATTCTTAATCAACATTTGGATCACTCGTAAATCTCCTCTTGTAGGCGTCGATGATCCTTGGGGCTATGGCGCATCGCTTGAATGGGCGACATCGTGTCCACCACCGCGTCATAACTTCTTAACTATGCCTCGCATCTCAAGTGAGCGCCCAGCCTTTGATTTACATCATCCTCACATTAAGACAGAGGGGCACTAACATGAAAGTAAATTGGAAACTCTTTGCAGGATTGTCGATTTTCTATGTAATGATGACGGTTATTTATTGGCAAGTTGGGGGAGAACCCGTAGGCATAGGTGGGATGTTTTTAGCATCGGCGCTAGCGGGAATGGTTGGTTTCTATCTTTGGTTTACTCAACGTCGCATTGGCGTAGTTTTACCTGAAGATAATGTCACTGCCCTCATTGAAGATGGTGCAGGAGAGCTCGGCTTCTACAGTCCACATTCATGGTGGCCTCTGCCTGTAGCGCTCAGCGCTTGCGCAATGGGTCTTGGACTAGCAATTGGCTGGTGGCTCACGCTTATTGGGCTAGGAGCTTTGATTATCAGCATTATTGGAATGGTTACAGAGTACGAAAAACCGCTTGCATCAGCTTCGCACTAAATAAATGGTTGTGAAGCTTTCTCGCTTTGCCCCATTGGTTTTTGTCCTCTTGTGGAGCACGGGATTTGTAGGCGCTAAATATGCCTTGCCGTATGCCGATCCATTTATCTTCCTATCGACTCGTGTTTTGGCAGCATCAGTTCTGCTATTTGTTGTTGCGTTGGTATTGAAATCTCCAATTTCAATTGGCGCCAGCGCAATCAAGAGATCAGCAATCATTGGAATCTTCTTACACGCTACCTACCTGGGGGGAGTGTTTTACGCCATCTCTCGAGGCCTTCCGGCAGGAGTTGCAGCTGTCATTACTAGTTTGCAACCGGTCTTCGTTTCATTATTGGCTATCAAGTTCTTAGGTGAAAAACTTCGTTCTACTCAAATACTCGGGCTTTTCTTAGGGTTAGGTGGAGTTGTCTTAGTACTCGGTCCGACCTTTGATAACAAAATGCCGGTGATTGGCATTATTTCGGTCTTTATTGCATTAGCTGGAAGCACTATTGCCACGCTGCTTCAGAAGAAGTTTGGTGCAGGCATCCCTCTCTTAGCAGGCACTGCATATCAATACCTTGCTAGCGGTTTAGTACTTGCAGCCCTGGCAGGTGTTACAGGCGGGGTACATATTCAGTGGAGTTCACACTTCATCGTTGCATTTCTTTGGCTACTTTTTGGACTCTCTTTTGGCGCAGTTCTTTTGCTGTTGTGGTTGCTCAACACTGGCACGGCAGCATCCGTTTCTTCATTAATGTACTTAGTTCCGCCAGTCACCGCCGTTGAGGCTTATGTATTATTTGGCGAAAAAGTAAACACCCAGGGCTTCCTTGGAATAGGAATTTGCGCCCTAGGTGTTTGGCTTGTTATGCGTACTGCGAATTAATGGTTCTCAATCTCTTTTAACTCATCGGCCGTAACTTTTGGAAGTCCAACTGAATGAGCTTTGCTTAATCGAGCACGCAGTTTGTTCTTAAGTGCTCCTGGTCGCTTTACTCCTCGTGAATCGGTGTCTGCAAATTCGAGTGCAGGTGCCTGTTCGTGCGAGGTAAGTATGTAGCGCTTCTGATCAGAAATAGGCGCATGAACTTCTACAAATTCACCACTTGGCATACGTAAGAGTTGACCTGTTTCCACACCATGTAACACCAAGTCACGGTCAGCGCGCTGCAAAGAAAGGCAGAGACGCTTGGTGATTATGAATGCCAGTGGAGGTAGGACTAAAATTCCTATACGCGAGAACCACATAATCTCATTGATGGACAAATGGAAATTAGTAGCAAAAATATCGTTGCCTCCGTTGATTAAAGCAACCATAACAAAGGTAATTGACATGACTCCTAGAGCAGTTCTATTAGGAACATTTCGTGGCCGATCCAATAAGTGATGCTCACGCTTATCGTTAGTAATCCAACTTTCAATAAATGGATACAAGGCCATTCCGGTAAATAAGATTCCTGGAACAATCAAAGCGGGAATCATGATGTTCCACGAGATCGTATGTCCAAAGGCGTGCGTTTCTAGTGGGGGAGACATGCGAACTAGACCGTCAAGCCAACCCATGTACCAGTCGGGTTGCGAACCAGCTGAAATCTGCCCAGGGGTATATGGACCGTAAAGCCAAATTGGGTTAATTGATGCAACGGCCGACAAAAATGCTATGACCCCAAAGACAACGAAGAAGAAGCCACCAGCTTTAGCCATGTAGACAGGAAGAATGGGATGCCCAACGACATTCTTTTCAGTCTTACCGGGACCAGGAAATTGAGTGTGCTTTTGGTACCAGACCAACATGACGTGAATTGTAATGACGGCTAAAAAGGCACCTGGAATAACCAGCACATGCAGAGTAAAGATTCGGGGTAAGAAACCAACTCCCGGAAATTCTCCGCCAAAGAGGAAGAAGGAGACGTAGGTGCCAACTAGTGGAATTGCTTGAATAATCGCCGAAGTAATCCGCAAGCCAGTTCCCGATAAAAGGTCATCTGGAAGTGAGTATCCAAAGAGACCTTCTACAAATCCCAAAGTAAGCAGAATAATTCCTAGAATCCAGTTGAACTCGCGAGGCTTTCTGAAAGCGCCGGTAAAGAAAACGCGCAGAAGATGGGCAACGATTGCAGCCATAAAAATATTTGCTGCCCAGTGGTGAATCTGGCGCATCAACAATCCACCGCGAATCTCAAATGAGATATCTAAGGTCGATGCATATGCAGCCGACATCTTTATTCCCTTTAATGGGGCATAGACGCCCTCATAAATAACATCACGTTGTGAGGGGTCAAACCAGAGCGCTAAGAATGTTCCCGAAAGCAACAAGATAATGAATGAGTACATGCATACCTCACCGAGCATAAATGACCAGTGATCTGGAAATACCTTATTCAGTGACTTCTTGACCCACCCAGCAGCACCGATACGTTCATCGACGAAGTTGGCAGCTTTACCAAGTCTTTGTTCTGCAGTTGTCATTGTGAGTTACGCTCCCAGAAGCTCGGTCCTACGGGTTCACTAAATGGTGCTCGGGCAACTAAATATCCTTGATCATCAACGGTTATATCTAACTGAGGAAGTGGACGGGCAGCTGGCCCGAAAATAACTTTTGCGCCGCGAGTTACATCAAAAGTTGATTGATGACATGGGCACAGAAGGTGTTTAGTCTGCTGTTCATACAGGGCAACTGCACAACC
>CAIXPV010000072.1 GCA_903921405.1 uncultured Actinomycetes bacterium | reverse complement strand
CTCGAAGTCGTTAATGAACTCTTTGATCCAAGCATTACCTGGAAAGATGTCACTTGGTTGAAATCAATATGGAAAGGCCCGGTAGTTATTAAAGGGGTTATGACGCCAGAAGATGCAAAGCTGGCTGTCAAAGCTGGAGCCGATGCGATTTGGATCTCAAATCATGGTGGCAGACAACTCGATGGCGTAAGCGGCACCATTGAAGTACTACCAGAAATCGTTAATGCAGTGAAAGGCAAAGCCGAGATTTATCTAGATGGAGGCGTGCGGCGGGGTAGTGACATTGTGAAAGCGATTGCACTTGGTGCCAATGCCTGCATGATTGGACGGCCATATATGTATGGTTTGGCAGCAAATGGCGCGGCAGGGGTTGAATCGATTATTAAGATCCTAGAAATTGAAATGGATGCGACTATGGCACTTATGGGACGACCTACAATCGCAAGTCTTGATTCAAGTTCTGTGCGTATTGCAAACAAGTGATGTCTGTGTCTAATCAAAAACTGCGGATTGCAGTCGTTGGAACAAAAGGACAGGCGCTAAGAATTGCCATCCCCACGATACAACTCTCGGATAATGCCGATTTTGTAGGGTTAATTGGAAGTAATTTTGAAGGCACCAAAACTGCTGCCGCTACCTACGGGGTGAAAGCTTTCGAATCAGCGCAAGAACTGATCTCTAGCGATGCCGTGGATGCCGTATGGGTGTGTGTGCCAAATAGTATGCACACAGATGTTGCTCAAACTTATATTCAAGGTGGAGTTCATGTGCTGTTAGAAAAGCCAATGGCGACAACATCGGCGTCGGCGCAGACTTTGTTGGAGGTGTCTAAAAATAGCCCCGCAGTATTAAAGATCGCTTATCAGCATCGATTTAGAGATGCGCACGCTCAGATACGTAAGCAGATTCACGATGGTTCATTTGGTGAAATTGGAATGATGCGTTTACACAGATTTTGGAAGTTTCCTTATTTTCCCAACCAAGTTGTCGCTGATTTGTCTGAGTGGAGGAAATCCCCCGAGGAGAGTGGGGGATGGGCGATAAACGACATTGGATGTCACCTCATTGACCTTATGCTCTGGCTTTCACCCAAGCCAGTGGAGTTTCTTGATGGTTTCTTTACCCGCCGTTTTGAAGGAGTCAGTTTGGATTCTTCTGCATTCTTACGATTGCGCACGGGACAAACAAGTTTAATGAGTATTGAAACATCAAATGCCTTAGAGAGTCCCGGAAGTATTCTTGAGATTTATGGTGAAGGTGGGTGGCTAAGGTCGATGGACTCTTTTCATGACGTGGCCACAAATGAAACTAATTTCTCCGGACGCTCAACGTTTGAATCCACTAGCCAGGGTACGTATCTACGCATGCTGGAAGATTTTATTTGCGCCTGCAATCACTTGCCTTCAATTGGCGCTACAGCCGAGGAGGCCTTCGAGAGCGTTGTGATCGTAGAGCAAGCACGAAATCAATCTCGATTTATGGAAGATCTTTAATTCGAAGGAGCTGAGAATGCTTCAGTGTGTGCATTATTTAATACATCAATTGTCTTTGAGAAGGTCGTCCATGGGTCATCACCATTGAGGGGAACAACTTCAATGCCGAGAGTAGTTTTCCTTGCTTCGTCTAAATAGCCAAGAGAAGATAGATCTTGGAAAGTCTTAATCAACACGTGCGATGAAACTTCCGAGTTCGGATAATCAAAAGGCACATGAAAGTCACCATAGAGCGGATGTGTTATGTCAGCAAGCACGCAGTTTGAAAAATGAAAGTGAGAACAGTGCGCTTTAGCTAATTCAAGAGTGGAATATATTTCTTCATCTAACTGCAGGATGTGGCTCATATCCAGATTTAGTTGCAAGTTATAACCGAAGTCATTAATCTCACTGATGAGCATTAAAGAATCTGCTGTAGAT
>CAIXPV010000071.1 GCA_903921405.1 uncultured Actinomycetes bacterium | reverse complement strand
GACCGAACTTTCTTGCTTCACCTTGGTGGCAAGATTGAGATTCAATCAAAAGTCCCATTAAAGACGCGTGATGATTTATCCCGCGCCTACACACCGGGTGTTGCACGAATCTGCCAGGCAATTGTCGACGACCCATCCGATGCTCGTCGCTTAACAATTAAGCGCAATACTGTCGCAGTAGTCACTGATGGATCAGCCGTTCTAGGCCTAGGAAACATCGGCCCAGCCGCAGCGCTTCCTGTTATGGAAGGTAAAGCCGCCCTATTCAAGCGTTTTGCCGATGTTGATGCATGGCCAGTATGTCTTGATACCCAAGATGTCGATGAAATTGTTCGTACAGTCCAGTTGATAGCCCCTGTCTATGGTGGAATCAATTTAGAGGACATCTCTGCACCTCGATGCTTTGAGGTCGAGCGTCGCCTGCGTGATCTTCTAGATATCCCTGTTTTTCATGATGATCAGCATGGAACGGCAATCGTTGTTTTAGCTGCACTTCGCAACTCATTAAAGCTTGTCAATAAGAACTTAAGTGATGTAAAGATTGTTCTTAGTGGCGTTGGCGCTGCAGGAAATGCCATTGCCCGATTGCTCACCCTTAATGGCGCAAAAAACATTATCGGATACAACCGTACTGGTGTTGTCAGCAAAGCGATGAAATCAGATGACTCCATGCAGCAGTGGTTCATTGACAATAGCAATCCAAATAACTTCACTGGTGATATGCATGCTGCCATGAAAGATGCCGATGTATTTATTGGAGTTAGTGCCCCGAATGTGATTAATGAAGCCGATGCGGCCTCTATGGCGCCTGGTGCAATTATCTTTGCACTTGCTAACCCAGATCCTGAGATCGATCCTGTCATTGCTCGTAAATATGCTGCAGTAGTTGCAACCGGTCGCAGTGACCAGCCAAATCAAATCAATAACGTGCTCGCCTTTCCTGGAATCTTCCGCGGGCTTCTTGATGCAAATGCAAGTAAAATTACTGATGAACTACTTGTAGCAGCAGCTGAAGCAATTGCCGATTGCGTCTCCCCTGAGCAGTTAAATGCCTCTTTTATCGTGCCAAGTGTCTTCGATCCAAATGTAACTAAGGCGGTTGCTGCAGCAGTAAAGAAATGCGTGTGATCGAGCTAGCTGCATCTTTTGATGCCCAGTTATCCTCACTTGCTCCATTTTTTATCTATTTAGTTACTGGCTTAATCATTTTCTTTGAAACAGGTGTTTTATTTGGCTTTTTCTTACCAGGGGATTCAATTCTCTTTAGCGCTGGCCTTGTGGCTGCCGCTCATGGTGAGGTAAATATTCTCGTTCTCATCACAGTTATCTTTCTCGCCGCTTTTTTTGGCGATCAAATCGGCTTTGTTTTAGGTCGACTAGTTGGGCGTCCCTACTTAGAAAAGCGAGATTCTCCGCGGATGCAAAGCATGATCGCTCGCTCTGAGCGTTTCTACGAACACACAGGTTGGTGGGCAGTTGTTGCTGCGCGCTTCTTCCCTTGGATTCGAACATTCGTCCCGCCAATTGCAGGCGCTTCCAAAATGAATTACTACAAATTTCTTACTGCAAATGCTTTAGGTGCCTTGTTGTGGGGTGTTGGCATAACTCTTGCTGGTTATTACGCAGCTACCTTGCCATGGGTTAAGACATGGTCTTATGCAATTGCAGCTTTCTTTATTTGCGCCTCTCTGGTTTCCGCACTCGTGAACTACTTACGCCACCGGCGATAACTCCCGCATATGTCATAACTATTCCAGTTATTAGATAAGCACTTATATGTACACCATTAGTTGGTGCCACCAAATCGATAATTAACGAACCAACCAACTGACCGCCAACACTAAAGAGTGTAAAAGTTAATACGCCTAGGTGTTGCACAATGGTCGAAGTAAAAGCAATATAAACAACCCCGATAGCGCCACCAGAGTAAATCCACCACGGTCCAGAAGGCAAGGCAACGAAGTGTGTGTATTTAGTTGCCACGGCAAGAAGAATTAAGAGTCCTAAGAAAGTTGTACCTGTAATAAAGTTCAAAAGTGATGTTGTAAAACTCTGGTGTGAGAATTCATTAATTTGTCCGTTG